>CALWLO010000194.1 GCA_944381545.1 uncultured Acetatifactor sp.
GTTCGCGGGCCCTTAATGCGTGTCGTAGCCATGGGGCATCTTACAGATAAAGTCGTGGGCGCTGGCCTGCATTGCTGCCCGGATGATTTCCTCCCGGGTGGCGTCCGGCCGGGCATAGGCGATATTTTCCGCCACGGTGCCCATGAATATATAGGTTTCCTGGGATACCATAGCCACATTCCGCCGCAGCTCCTGAAAGCCATATTGCTTTACATTGACGCCGTCCACCAGCACCTCGCCCTCGTCCGTATCATACAGACGGGAAATCAGATTCACCAGCGTGGATTTTCCTGCACCGGAGCGTCCCACGATCCCCAGCACCTCCCCGGCCTCCACATGGAAGCTCACATCTTTCAGGATCGGTTTGTTGGGCTCATAACCGAAGGTGACATGGCTTAAGGCGATCTCTCCCCGCAGCGTCTCCGGCCGCACCGGATTGGGCACTTCCTTTACCTCCGGCACAGCGTCAATGATCTCAAAAAGCCGCTGCGCCGAGTTCATGGCATTGGTGTACCAGCGGATGATTCTGGACATGAATTCCAGAGGGCCCTTTAGCTGGCCCACATAGCCGCTGAAGGTGATCAGCAGACCCAGCTCCATATTCGAGCCGCTGATGATCAGCGCACCGCCCAATGCCCATACCAGAAAGGTCAGCATATCCTCCACAAAGACATACAGGGCGGAAAACCGGCAGTCATACCGTGCCACATCCAGCTCCGCCTCCCGCACCTTGTTATTGTTCTTGGTAAACCGGCCCATCTCCTGCTCTTCCTGTCCAAAGGCCTTGACCACCCGGGCTCCGGTAAAGTTCTCGTTCATCTGCCCGTTCAGCCTGCGGTTGGCCCGGTGGCGCTTGCCGTAATAATGCCACAGTCTGGGCATCAGTAAATAGCTGATGAAAAACAGGATGGGCATCAGGATCACAGAGGCCATCGCTAGCAGGGGATTTAAGATAAACATGATAATACAGGTGGTAAGGATCGTCCCCACATTGATAAAAAAGTAAGGTATTCCGTCAATAAAAAAGCTGGAGATCTCCTCCGCATCATCGGATACACGGGTCATCAGACCGCCGGTCTGCCTCCTGGTAAAGAAGCTGATGGACAGCTTTCCCATGGAGTCAAAGACCTGACTTTTCAGCTTTCCCACCACCTCCGGCGCAATATGGGCTGTCAGAACCCCCTGCAGGATGCCCAGCCCCTGAATCAGCACTTTGGTCACGATCATGACAATCACCAGCATACCCAGCGCCGTCAGAAATCTGCCCCCAGGCAGATGCAGCAGCGCCAGAAAGCTCTCATCCTTCGCCAGCACCTTATCATACAGCACCGTTCCGCTGAGATAGGGCCAGACCAGATTCAGCCCTGCCGTGGCCAGATAACAGAACATCATGACCGCCAGTCTGCCCCTATAGGGCTTGAAATAGGAGATTACCCGCCATAGGATGGACTTTTTATCCATGCACTTGGGGCACACCTTGCGCTCCTGATCCGGATAAATCATGCCGCATTTAGGACAGCATTCCTTCCCTCGCTTGACGTCCAGATCCTCCTTGGTGATCTCCTCCCCTTTCTTGATTTTTTCCAGCAGCTTCTCCATCCGCATAAAGGCTTCCATCCTGGTATTGGAAAACTGGCATAGGTATCTGTCCACACCGCCCATGCGCCCCATCAGGATTCCGGTGTTCACCTGACGGATCACCTCCAGCTTCTCCACATCCGCCAGATCATACGACACCACCGCCGGCTCCTCCAAGCGATTTTCCTGCTCCAGGGACCAACTGTTGTAGCCGCCCAGCCGGTACTCCTGCTTTTCCCTGTAAGGATATCTGGCCAGGATCAGCTTCTTCGCAGTCAGTGCCACAACGGAATCCGCAAACCGCTGCTGCTCATCCAAATCCCCGGTGGCCGCAAATAGGATCTCTTTTCTGTCAATGCCATATTTCTGTATGACCTCCGTAAAACTTCCCGGTAATTTCATCTCTTCCTCCCATTTAAGTTCCGCAGCATGCTTCCCAGTACACACTGCTGAAATTTCAGTACCGCATCTCCCGAGTGCACGGATGGACGCACAAAAGGGCATAACCTGCAACAATGCATGTCATGCCCTTTAATCGTCACTATCTATGCCTATGTACACTGTAAGTTCCTGCTTCGCCCCTACAGCACCGCATATCCTCGGGAGACAATACCATTACTGCTTCGATCTATTGCATAAACCTTCGAAACCAACTTGAACATGATAATTGCCTCCTTCCCTTTATATTTGTTCTGATTCGTTCCATTTAGTACTATAAACGCTTTTCCAGTATCTGTCAACTATTTTTCCACTGCCGTTTTCCGGTGTAAGCAAAGATAGGCCGATCCTGTTCATCCCATTCCAGCTGCATCAGCATGGTATGGCGGTTGGGGTCATACAGGGGATCCCCCTGAACTTCGGCATAGGTTCTGGCATGGAATACGCAGATATCATTGCCTGCCTCATCCTTCGTAAAGCTGTTGTGCCCGGGCCCGTAGATCCCTTTTTCCGCATCCGTCTTCAGCACCGGATACCGCTCCTTTGTCCATGATTTTGGATCTAAAAGATCCGCATTCTCTCTGGCAGACAGCATTCCCATACAGTAGCAGGCGCCCGTACCGGAAGCCGAATAAGTCAGATAGATATGCCCGTTTTTCTTTACCACCGCCGGGCCTTCATTTACCCAGAAATCCACTCTCTCCCAGTCATAATCAGGAGTCGTCAGCAGCACATGCACTGTCTCCAGCCTATCGGCTGCCGCCATACGAGCAATATATAAATTGGAAATCTGCTTCCCGACCCCTACCTTTTCCGCCCAGACATAATACCAGCTGCCCTGATTCTCAAACACCGTGGCGTCTAGGGAAAATGCCTCAAAAGAAAACTCATCCTCCTGTGCGCGCTTCATTTTGCCTTTCTCGATCCAGGGATCCTTCATGGGATCCTCTCCTGTACACTCCAGTACATAGGGACGGATCTTCCAGCCATCCTCTTCCTCTCCGGCAGCAAAATAGATTACCCATCTTCCAAACAGATAATGGATCTCCGGAGCCCAGATATGTTTGCTCATGGGGCCGCTTGCATGCTTCGTCCAGACGGTGATCTCTTCCGCATCCTTAAGCCCCTGCAGAGAATCCGCATGTCTCAATATGATCCTGTCATAGGCAGGAACGGATGCGGTAAAATAGTAACTGCCGTCCGGCGCCATCCCCACAAAGGGATCTGCCCGCTGCAGAATAAACGCTTTATTATATTCCGTTATCGTGCCATTCATTTCCCGTTCCATCACAGCCTTCTCACCTTCGTCCATCCTAATCCCCATGCATATCGCAAGCCCTGCTTGCGATACTGCCCAAATAGAAACGTGAAAAATCTTTGATTTTTCATGCTATACCTCCAATGCCAGATGTAGCACAGCGCACGGGGGAATTGTAAATCTTACGATATTGCCGTCTACTTCCGCATTGTCAAAGCATTCCGGGGCAACCGCATCCGGTTCCTCAAACGTGTTATGCGCATGCATCTCATCGGTCAAAATCGTACCCTCCGCTGCCTTGATCTTTGTCTCCGTAAATACAGCCTCGATCTCATAGGCCTTTTCAATGGACAAATTATTCAATGTCACATGGATCCTGCCGTCCTTTCCCAGAGATACGGATTCATGAAGATTCGGAACCTTCCACTTACCTGTCCCGATTTCCTCTGTCTCAATATAGCTGTCTAACAGCTCCGCATCCTGATGCTCCTTATACAGATGAAATACATGGTAGGTAGGCGTCTTGATCATTCTTTCCCCGTCAGTGAGTATGACTGCCTGGAGCACATTCACGATCTGCGCAAGATTGGCCATCTTCACCCGATCGCAGTGTTTATTGAAAATATTCAGATTAATCCCGGCCACCAGCGCATCCCTCATGGTATTCTGCTGATACAGGAAACCGGGATTAGTGCCGGGTTCACAGGTATACCAGGTTCCCCACTCGTCTACGATCAGACCGATCCTTTTCTCCGGGTCATACTGATCCATGATTGCTCCGTGCCGACGGATCAGCTCCTCCATATACAATGTCTTATTCAGGGTCTTGTACCAAACCTCCTCATCAAAGTCCAAAGCGCTGCCCTTGATCTCCCAGCCCTCCGGATGGGTATAATAATGCAGGGACAGCCCATTCATAAAGCCATGAAATTTCTCCGCATGATCATGGGTTGTCTTAAGCACTCCCTCTGTCCAATGGTAGTCATCCACGTTGGGTCCGCAGCAGATCTTATAGATCTCCTCACCCTGCTTATAATTTCTTACATAGGTCTGATAACGGCGGTATAGATTACCGTAATACTCCGGCGTCATGTTGCCCCCGCATCCCCAGTTTTCATTGCCCACACCAAAATAGTCCACCTTCCAGCTCTCAGGATGCCCGTTGCGGGTGCGCAGATCCGCCATGGGAGATACGGCGTCAAAGGTCATATACTCCCCCCACGCGCTCATCTCCTGCACTGTGGCGCTGCCCAGATTGCCGTTGATGTAGGTCTTACAG
>CALWLO010000195.1 GCA_944381545.1 uncultured Acetatifactor sp.
GGCGGCTCCCTGTTGGCGCAGGGGGCCGATTTTTATTTAAAATACACAATAACTTTGGCGATAGGCCTATCGTTATCATTTGTGTCGCATTCTGTGGCGAATGCAAAAAAGTCGTATCCTTGATCTTCGCGAATCATGAGTTTTTTGGAATCAGATTTTGATAATTCGCCAAGTTCTCCATCTTCAGAGTCTTTGATTATATACGATTCTGAGTCATAATCATATTCAAGGAAAAGGAGATCTCCATTACTCACATACTCGAGATTTTCGTATCGAGGAATATCAAATAAAGAATCTTTCTTAGCTGTCTTTACAATTTTAAACACTATAGATTCATTGTTTTCCGCAATTTTCTGTAATTGCTTATAAAATCCAAGATATAAAGAAGATTTGGAATCCAGCTGGGCCTTAACCATTTCGCCGCGATTTAGAAAATCAGAAACCATTCTTGCCTTGGAATCGTCAGAAATCGCGGCAATTTTGACGCCCTTATACAGAACAGAAACTTTCCCGGAATCTTCCACACGTAAGTCTACTGATCCGGGGGAAGGGTCAGGGAAAACGAGATCTATGGGTACATTTTTATAAGAATATGTCAAATACCAATCGTTTTCTCTTGAGTTGTATGGGTGTGGTTCCCATCTTTTTGCCTCTTCTTCCTGCCTTTTAGCGTTTTCTGCGTTTTTTCTCTCGCAGGCAGAACATATACCATCGCTGTTTACCAGAAGAAAAAACCCTTTTTTGCCACATTGTTTGCATCGTGCCATAAGAATACCCCTTAAAAACGAAAATACGTTCGAAATGATCTTGCATTATGTTCGCCTTGGTGCTATGCTTACATCAAGGAATTTCGAACTGGTGTTTGCTTTTTCTTTGGGAGGTACGGAATGGACTATAAACAAAAGATAATCGAGCTTATTGGGAAAATTGACAATGATGGATTACTTCGCAGAATCTATCTAATGCTTATAGCGATGTTGGGGGAGTAGCAGAGGCTATTCCCTTTTTATTTTATTCCGAGACATCCCTTCATAAATTCTTCTATTATTTTCAGCTTCTCAGGATCGAGTTCGGATAATGTGATCAGAGCGTTCTGGAGAAGCTTATTATCTGTTGCGCTGAGTTTTCCCATAGAAAGCGCAAAGTGGTCATCATCGGACACCTTCGTGAACATGTTCTCATTTCCGCCCTCTCCGGTCCTCAGCCAGACCTCATTTACCCCGAATTCTTTACATATTGCTTTAATTGTAGTATTTGATGGATTTCTTCTTCCTAACTCATAATTTGCAATAGTATTTCGAGCCGCACCAATGCGCTTTCCGAATTCATCTTGGCTCAATTCGAGAGTTTCTCTGAGCATCTTTAGTCTCTCGTTCAAATTATCACCTCCCTATAGTTGCATTATATCATAAATGTTCTCAATGTCAACAAAAAACGAAAAAAAGACTTGACAATGTGTTCGACGAGACATATAATAGTCTCGAAGAGAACAAAGAGAGGAGGCGAAGAACCATCAACAAGAAAGATATTTGGATGGTAACTATTGTATCAATTCTTGTATCAGCTGCAACAACGGTGGTATGGAAGATGTTAATAGAGCCAAAATTATGTTCGTGGATATTGTCGTTATTATACTGACAATTATAGGAATGACAAAGCGTGAAAGCCAACGGTCTTTCCAATACATTAAATAATTTATGCCTGTATCGGATATACGGCAAAATCCGGTCCCGATTGGCAATTCACCGGGAGAAGCGGTTTGCGGCTCATATACAAGACCGAACTGCAAGAGACGCCGGCATTTGGACACGGGTACAGAATGATTTTTAGAACGTCTGAGAAAACGCTTTTCTGAATGTGAAAGAATAATTTTTTCAAAGTCCATAATGGAAAACTCTCCTATATGTAAATTCAGCCCGGGCAGGGGCCTGTAAAAAGTATATCACAGAGAGGAAAGTTAAGGAAGAAGCACAAAGAGGAGGTGAAGGCGATGAGCGTAAATGACATCAAGCTGACTAAAGATCCGCTGAAGAATATCTATATCATGGCCCCGTATCTTGACGAGGCGGGGCAGAACCGGGTATTCGGGATGGTATGCGGACTGCTGGGATTCAGCGGGGAGAAAGAGCAGGGAGATAAGGCGGAGCCAGGGAAGGAGGTGGTATAGGGTGAGAATAAAACAGAGTAGAAGGAAAATTGAAGTAGAAGATGCAACGGAGAGAGAAATCCTCCGAAAACAGATGGAACTGCTTTCGGAGGCATCTGCCAAAGGACAGATGGATGATGGTTTATCACGCTATTCTGAGATGATGATCGAGATCAATAAGGAATTAACCACCAAACCAGTTTGTGCTTTGGCCCTTGGAATTGCAGGCTTTGATCTCTGCATACACCTTTTTGTATTCATCAAAAAGCTCAGACGGGGACAAAGATGAAATATCCTTATTTTTGAGATAAAGCATAGTCAGCTCATGGATGATGTTAATAGACTCAGACATAGGGAGTGCCTCCTTTCAAAGTGTACTCGGCCCTGGCGGGGACCTGTACAAAGAGTATATCACGGAGGAAAAGGGAAGGACAAGCCCTTCGGGGCTTTGGCGCCGGAGCGCAAGGGAAGGGAGCGCCTGGCTATAGACGGGAGGCCCGGGTTCGAGTCCCGGCGGCGCCATTACAGATCTGTAAAGAAGGACAAACGGTTTTTCATAAGATAAAACGGAGGTGATCGGATGAAGAAGATCACAGGCATCCTGTATATCCGCGAGGAAAACGAGACGGAATACCGTAGATGGGATGACCTGACAAAAGAGGAAGCTGAGAGGATAAGTGATTTCATGAACCGGGAAGCAGCCAGGGCAGGAGGCTTCCGGGAGGCGGTCCCCGCGTAAGGGGCCGGGGAGGGACAAGCATGAAGAGAATAGAGCATTTTTTCGAGGAAACGCTGCCGGGGCAGCTCCTGGGGACGCTGGGCGCGGCAGCAGTGCCTGGGATAATCCTGATACTGGGGGTGTGCCTGTGAGCAGGGAGCTATACCTGAAAAAGCTGGCCTATGGGTATCTGAATCCATCACAGATCATGCAGGGATTCGCGAAATACTACCTGTGTGCCGGATTATGCAGCCGGGACCTATGCCGAGATGTATGCCTTGAAATATCAGCAGCTGCGGCACTGATGGCCGGGGAGCGATTGATGGAAGCGTTTCGAAAGATAGCCCGGGAGGGGGGAAAAGGATGAGGATTAAGGCAGCGATATTCCTGGGCCTGGTGCTGACGGCGGCCGCGGTATACGGCTGCACACTGGGAGGAGCAATGATTCTATGGATATTCAGATGAAGGAGGAAAAGAGAGTGAGATATGTGTTGATGCTGTTATTTATCATTCTGCTGATAGTGATATGGTCCATCACGGTGGAGGCCAGAGAGAGCGACCTGGAGGAATGGCGGGATTACATAGAAATCATAGCCGCGGATTACAACATCTGTCCGGAGCTGGTCGAGGCAGTAATTGAGAGGGAGAGCTCCTGGCGGCCGGATGCTGTGAATGGATCTTGCATCGGCCTGATGCAGATCAACCCGGCCCACCATGCGGAGCGGATGGAGCGCCTGGGAGTGGAGGATCTGATGGATCCGTATGACAATATTCTTGTTGGGACGGACTTCCTGGCGGAGCTGTTCCGGGAGCATGAAGATCCCTATGCGGTGTTGATGTATTACAATGCCGGGACTGCTGGCCTGCAGGCCTGGAAGAATGGACATTTCAGCAATTACGCTATTGATGTATTGACCCGGTCGGCAGAGCTGGAGCGGGAACACGGAAAGTGAGGCGGGGATATGAGAGAAAGAAGAAGAGGGACAGAGGAGCACAGGATGTGGCTGTTCGATCTGGCGCATGGAAACCTTCGGGATTCGCAGATCCTGAAGGGATTCCTAAAATATTATGCGCTGGATGGGTATAGCATGGCGAATGTGGTGGATGATATGCGATTTCACACGCATTACAGCCTGGAGCAGATCAGGCAGTCAAAGGAGAGCCTGGAGCGGGTGATCCGGGCGGCAGCCGGAGAGGAGTGAAGAGATGGAAGAAAAGCTGAGAGAGTACATGGACGAATTGGAGAACGGATACATGCGGGATTGCAAGCAGATATACGACTGGATGTATGGAGCAATAGAATTTTCCGCGCGAATCGGATTAATCGAGGAACAGACAGAAGGTGTGCTGAAAGCAGAGCTGGAGCAGCGGTTTGAAAAAATGCGGGATCGGATACTGGAGGCGTTGAAATGAAGTACACGCAGAAGAACCCGAGCGGAGAGAGCTTCCGGATCCCGGTGGAACGGTTTGGCGATTTTGAGATCAGGCAGTTCGGCCCCACCGTGGCCATGTTTGGCGATATTGTCAACCGCCTGGGGCGATACGAGGCGGCGCTGACCATCGAGGAGGCGGAAGCTTATGCCCGAGGGAAAAAATGAAAAATGCCTTCCGGCTGCAACCGGAAGGCAAAGCTTAAAGCTCAAGTGCTTGCTTAAATTGTACATAAAA
>CALWLO010000196.1 GCA_944381545.1 uncultured Acetatifactor sp.
TTTCTGGGCATTCTCCGAGTGTGAGACTTAGAAGCTCCTTGCCTTCTCACATTAAATCCCTTCTATGATTTCCGGCTCCAGACCGGGCAGCTCCTTCAGTACAATATCATAATCCTCCACAGATGCAGGGATCATCACATTTTCTTTCAGGGAGATCGAGAGCGAATCATGCACCTTCGCAGCAGAGTACTGGCCGATCTTATTATTATGTCTCCACCAATATACTTTTACCACTTCCATGCTGCCGTCCGGTCTCGCCGAAGATGCGTCATTAATAAACAGGGTGCGCAGCGCCTCCTTAATTTTCTCCGCATCCTCTTCTGAGAATCCTGTCTTCTCGGCAAGCTGTACGTTAATGGAGCCTTTGATCTTATACAGGCCAAATTCCACAAAATGCTTTGTACCCATGGTATCGGAGCTCTTCTTATCTGCAGGTTCACTGTTGACACTCTTGGTGATCTGCATGCTGTTAATATCCACGGCAGAACAGCTTACCGCCTGGTGAATGGAGACGGGCCCTCTGACGCCTACAGACACGCCGTCCTTTTTATCCCCCTTTTTAAAAGCAAATACCTGGCCGAATGCTCTCACATCCATCCAAGTCTCACATGCTTGCTTCGCATATTCCTCATTGGATGCATAGGACATGATCGTTTTCGATGCACGCTCGCTTAACGAGGAATAGCCGTCATCGCTACGCTCTGCGGACTGCACAAAAATCCTTTCCCCCATATCCTGCAGACGGTTCCTGATTTTCCTTTTAATGCACACATCCGATATCTCTCCATTACCGGCATATGTAGTTCTCGGCCGGTTTCCGTTTAACGGATCCCCGTTGGGATTAGCGTTTGCTACCTTTACCAGTACGACAAAATCAATTTTATTCTGCAGATTACTCATTTTCTGTTTCCTCCTCCTGCTTTTTATTGTTGCGATTCAGCTCCATGCGCTGCAAATAGTATCCCAATAAATAGGTTTCTTTCAAACTCTGATTCAGGATCGGCTCATCTTCCTCAAGAAGCATACCTGTTATTTCACTGATCAGGTCCTTATAATACTTTCTTGAACCGGGGCTTAATTTCTGGAAATAAGGGTTCAATACCCCCTCCAGCGTTTTCCATACCTGGAACGGATGGTTTACATAGACCGACTGCAAACGAATTGCATTGGGTTCTCTGCTTTCCCCCCTGTCATAGGTGCTTCGCTCCACCTTCTCCATGACCGCCAGTAATCGGCCAAACAGATAGCTTCTGTCCCTGTTTTCCAGATCCAGTTTCATATCTTTCTCTTCTCCTTTCTCTATCATCCCTCTGTCTCTGTAATATTTTAAAATTACCGCACATGCCGTTGACAGCACTCGCTCCCGATTCCCTCTGGAATAGGCCAAAGGGGTGGATGCCCGCATCGTCAGCGCATGGACAATATCCCTGGGAACAGGCTGCTTGTCCAGCATACATTTGACCAGCCTCTGTACCTGCTCCTTCAGCACCTTATCATTTGCCTCTATGAAATTGCCCTGCTCCCGTCCAAACGCACACTCCGCAATTCTTCGGACGATAGGCGTTTCAATCTGATAATAGGGCTTCTTTTCTTCCGTAAATTTCATAAAGTACCAGTTACAGGTCTGTCCCCAATAAAGGATACGATCCATAAAATCAGATGCCAGAAGTTCATTGTAATAAGTAATAGAGAGTCTCCCCGTGGTTGCCGCATCCATTGCCATGACCACCACAGCATCCGTATCCTCAAACTGATTCTGATATCCCTGCAAGATCTTCATCAGCTTCTTCCGATAGGGAAGATCGGCCGCTGCGCTGTCTTCCTCCTCATCCTTCAGCGCTGCAAAAGGATCCAGAATGTCCACCGTCTTTTTTCCTCTCGGATTCCAGCACAAGAAGGTTCTCTTGTCCGTTTTCCCCACATATATGCCCTGCTTTTTCACCAGCCAGGTCAGTGCACTATGTACCTTCTGTGAAGACTCATAACTCAATGCATATGCCTGATCCGCATCCTGAAATCTTCCCCGGTAGGTAAAACCCTGGCTGTCATTTGCAGATACCAGTTTTGCGCCGTAATTTGCTGCGACAATTCCTTTCGGATGGTTATCCGCCCTTGCCTGTACATGTCCCGACAGATAGCACAGATCCCTTTTACCGTCCTGATTGGACAGAAAGTATTTCGTATAGGCGTTGATCAGAGAAATATCCTCCCAGGTGCTGTCTGACTCTGCAGCTCCGATACCTATCACACGGAACCGCACCATTGCTTTCTCATAAGGCTGACCGCTGATCTTTTTATCTGCAAAAACACCGTCTTCCGTCAGTGTGACTATTCCTGCCCTAACCAAATCTGCAATCAAGGCTTTCCGGCTGAGATACCGATGGATTGCAACCACTTTCACATGCTGATACGCTGATTCTTTCCAGCCTGTAAGCTGCTCCATATATCGTCTGAACTTTTCCTCTGCGTTCCTTTTTGCCTTTTCCTCCCGGCAGTAGCGGCTGAAATCCCCTGCTATATAGGACAGAGTATCGCTCAGGGCATGAGGCGCAATGCCAAAAGCTCTTCCTGCAGAAGCCTCTGTAACCGGAATCAATGTAACTGCCTGTTCTTTCTCGATCCTTTCCGCCGCCTTGAAATTCCCCTCCTGATCCAGGGTAACTTCGATCTGTGCATTGGCATTCATATGAGCAAGAGGAGTCAGAGTAATGCTGTCTTCCTGGTTTTTTCCGATATTATTTTCATAGGTCTGATAGAGCTGACTCATCCAAGACATTTATTTCATCACCTCCTCTTCGCTGATCACCGAAAAGTTCCCTGTCTGACTGCCAAACGCCTTAACAGGCATCTCCCTCCTCGCACTATGGATACACTCCCACGGCGGTAAAAAAGTAATAATTCCTCTTTTCATGGATGCCTGCCAGAGTCTCACGCTCAGCTGCCCCCTGGTCTCCTCGGAATACGCTTCATCCGCATAGGTGATGCCGTGATACATCATGCCAAAGCTTAATTCTTCTATCTGATCATAGGCACCCTCTCCCTCCCCGAATACACAGGGCTTTACATACCCCTGGCATTCCCGGGTTCCGAGGAAAATATCCCTTCTTCCTCCCCGTTCTATCATTCTTTTGGCAATATTGTGATGCTTGTTTTCGTTCCGATCCTGCTCCAGCTCCGGCCGGTTCTCATTCCAGATAAAATGCGCCCGCACCTGATACCGGCAGTCTTTCAGATAAGTGTAATAGGACAGATCATTTTTATCGTTATAATATTTGATTGGCCGGATCCCCTTAGTCTCTGTCTGGATCGGATTCATGACACGGACTTCATCTATGATCCAGATGAGTGTTGGTTTCCAATAAATGCTCTGCATAATCCCTTTCAGGGCCTCATAAGTCGGCACCTGATAAGTGAATTTTTCTCCGCCCACCCGGGTTACGGGATCGGAGAATAACGCATAATCACCAATAACTTCAAATTCCACTGTGTTTCTGTGATTCATATGCCCTCCTATAAAATAAAATTCTCTGCCGGCAATTCCGCTTTGTCATTCAATCCATATTGCAGATCATATGCCCCCATGTCCAACACCAGCATTCTGTCTTCAAACAGTCCTGTCAGCAGTCCCTCTTCCCACAGCTTATCCTTCTGCCACCGGAAGATACTGACGGTATACCCTTTTACCTTCTGTAAGATCTCTTTCATTGGCGGCAGGAAATAGGCCTGCCTTTCTATTTCCCTGAGTTCTTCCAGAATCTCTGCCCCTTGCCCATACGGTACAAATACATCATAATTTTCCTCGTCAAACACCTGAAATCTGGAGGATGCCGTCTTGAACGGCTGATGCAGATAAGAAAACCCTATATCTTTCGCATAGGGATTACCGTCCGCCAGCAAATAAGCAAGTAAAAGTTCCCCATTCTGATCTTTGGTGGGATATTTGATAAGCCGTTTTAACTCCTTTTCCCGGAACAGATTCCGATAGAATTCCTGCGTAGCCCACTCTCCGATCAGAGACTCTTCTTCCGTCTGTTTCCGGCATTCCAATACGCTGCGTGTACTGTGCTTGGCGTCGGCAATTTCTTTCAGCATGCTTAAATTCTCGTCTTTCAGGTTGATCAGATATACTTTCCCTTTGCGGCCATATTCATTGCTTCGGTTGCACCGCCCGGCTGCCTGGGCCAGATTATCGATTCCCGCCATCACACGCACAACACTTTCAAAGGAGAAATCTACGCCCGCTTCCACCAACTGCGTGGAAATGCAGACGATCTTCTGCGTGTTTACCTGCCTTCGCACGTCCGTCTGCAGAGAAAACAGCCTTTTCTGCAATTCCTCCAGCACTTCCATCCTGTGCTTCTGGCACATGGCTGTGGACAGATGATAGAGGTGCCAGTCCTCTGATTCCGCCAGATTCCGCATTTTCTGATACAGGTTTCGGGCTTCACTCTTGGTGTTGCAGATCACCAACAGGGAATC
>CALWLO010000197.1 GCA_944381545.1 uncultured Acetatifactor sp.
GAAAAATATATGCCGGATGTGTATGAGTTCTACAATCTGGGCATCGGGGATCCCCACCCCGTATCGGCGGTGAACCGGCTGGGACTTGGGGATATGCTGGAGGCAGTGGCGGCTTATTTTCCTGAAAAAACCGACGAGGAGGAAGAGGATGACCGCACCAGGGTTGCCATCGTAGGAAAGCCCAATGTGGGGAAATCCTCCATCATCAACAAGCTGCTGGGAGAGAACCGGCTGATTGTCTCGGATATCGCCGGGACCACCCGGGATGCGGTGGATACGGAGATCACTTACGGCGAGAAAGAGTATGTGTTTATCGATACGGCGGGGCTGCGCCGCAAGAGCAAGATCAAAGAAGAGCTGGAGCGGTATATGATCATCCGCACTGTGGGCGCAGTGGAGCGGGCCGATGTGGTGGTGCTGGTGATTGATGCGCTGGAGGGTGTGACAGAGCAGGATGCCAAAATTGCCGGTATCGCCCATGACAGGGGCAAGGCCGTGATCATTGCGGTAAATAAATGGGATGCGCTGGAAAAGGATGACAAGACCATCTACCGTTTTACGGAAAAGGTGCGCAATACCCTGTCCTTCATGCAGTATGCGGAGCTGGTATTTATCTCTGCCAAGACGGGGCAGCGGCTGCCCAAGCTCTTTGAAACCATTGATATGGTCAGCGAGAACCATGCCATGAGAGTATCTACCGGCGTGCTGAACGAGATCATGGCGGAGGCCGTGGCTATGCAGCAGCCCCCCTCGGATAAGGGCAAGCGCCTGCGCCTGTACTATATCACCCAGGTGTCGGTAAAGCCTCCCACCTTTGTGATCTTTGTCAATGATAAGGAACTGATGCATTTCTCCTACACCCGATATATCGAAAATCAGATCCGGGAGACCTTTGGCTTTAAGGGGACGCCCCTGCGTTTTATTATCAGAGAACGAAAGGATAAGGAAGCATGATACGTGTAGTATGTTTATTGATCGGCTATGTATTTGGCCTGTTCCAGACCGGCTATTTTTACGGAAAGGCCCACGGTATTGATATCCGGGAACACGGCAGCGGCAATTCCGGTACTACCAATGCCCTGCGGGTGTTGGGAACCAAGGCGGGTCTTATCGTTCTGGCAGGGGACTGCCTGAAATGTATGGCGGCTGTGTGGCTGGTGCGGCTGCTCTTCGGCGGAAGCTATCATCATATTATTTATCTGCTGTGTTTGTATACAGGGGCGGGAGCGATTCTGGGACATAATTATCCCTTTTATATGCATTTCAAGGGCGGAAAGGGGATTGCCGCTACTGCCGGGATGGTGCTGTCCTTTCATCCCTGGTTTGTGCTGACGGGTGTGGTGGTGTTTTTCAGCGTCTTTTTTACCACTCATTATGTATCTCTGGGTTCTCTGCTGGTCTACACTGTATTGATGATTCAGCTGGTGATCAGCGGTCAGACGGGTTTTTTTGCCGAGATGACACAGGGGCAGCTGATAGAGATGTATATTGTCTTTGGCGCATTGACGGCGCTGGCGTTCTGGAAGCATCGGGAAAATATCGGGCGTCTGGCCCGGGGCACGGAGAGGAAGACCTATCTTACGAAAAAGAACAAGGTTGAGGATGGCAGCGGTCAGGAGGCCGGACATGCTAAGGAGAAATAAAATAACGGGCGGCCTGTGGAAAGGGAAAGGGTATCGGTTATGGCAAAAATTACAGTGATCGGCGGTGGCAGCTGGGGAATCGCCCTGGCAGTATTGCTGCACAAAAACGGACATCAGATTACGGTCTGGTCGGCTTTGGAGACGGAGATCGAGATGCTGCGCACGCAGCATGAGCACAAAATGCTGCCGGGAGTAAAGCTGGCGGAGGATATGCGCTTCACGCTGGAGGATGAGGAGGCTGTGACAGGAGCGGATCTGCTGGTTATGGCTGTGGCCAGCAGCTTTACTCGCAGGACGGCGGCGAGGCTGTGCCCTTATGTAGTCCCGGGCCAGCGCATTGTCAATGTGGCCAAGGGAATTGAGGAGCATACTATGATGACCCAGGCACAGATTACCGAGCAGGAGATCCCCCAGGCGCAGGTGGCGGTATTGTCAGGCCCCTCCCATGCGGAGGAAGTAGCCAGAGGAATCCCCACCACCATCGTGGTAGGCGCCAGAAAGCGCTCTACGGCGGAATATATCCAGAACCTGTTTATGAATGAGGTATTTCGTGTCTATACTAGCCCGGATGTGCTGGGGATCGAATTGGGTGGTTCCCTGAAAAATGTGGTGGCGCTGGCAGCAGGCATCGCCGACGGTCTGGGCTATGGGGACAACACCAAGGCGGCGCTGATTACCCGGGGGATTACGGAGATTGCCCGGCTGGGCATGGCTATGGGCGGCAGATTTGAGACCTTCTGCGGACTGACAGGTATCGGGGATCTGATCGTAACCTGCGCCAGCATGCATTCCCGGAATCGTCGTGCCGGGATCCTGATCGGTCAGGGGAAGACCATGGAGGAGGCTATGAAGGAGGTGCAGATGGTAGTGGAGGGCGTATACAGCGCCAAGGCTGCCATGGAGCTGGCCCGTAAGTATGATGTCCAGCTGCCGATCATCGAACAGGTTCATGCCGTTTTGTTTGAAGGCAGGCCTGCGGATGTGGCAGTGAGGGAGCTGATGCTGCGAGACCGCAAGATAGAGGTATCCGACGCTTTGTGGGAAGAGGAGTAGGCAGCGGGCATGCTTTTATATGATTTTATGTTCATTTGGATATGATGGGTAAAGGATGAAAAATCAAAGATTTTTCACGTTTCTATTTGAACAATGGGGCTGTCGCATCTATGCTTTCCTAAGCATAGATGCGACAGCCCCATTCCTGTAAATATGGTGTATGTATTGAATTCTTTACTGTATGGCCTCCATGATCTCGGCAGCCATCTTCGGCTTGTTCATCGTATAGATATGAATCCCGTCCACACCGTTCTGCTTCAGATCAATGATCTGGCGCACCGCATAGTCAATTCCGGCCTTGCGCATATCCTCAGGGGAGTCTCCGTAGCGGGCGATCATATCGGCAAAGGCCTTGGGGATCGTAGCGCCGGAGAGGGAGATGCTGGTGCCCAGTTGGCCTGCGCTGGTCACAGGCATGATCCCCGCATGAATGGGAAGAGTCACTCCCTTACGGCGGGCCTTTTCCAAGAATTCATAGTAATAATCATTATCAAAAAACATCTGACTGATCAGATCCTCCGCCCCCATATCCTGCTTTAGCTTCAGATAACCCAAGTCAGATTGCATGCTGAAACACTCATAATGTTTTTCGGGATAGCATGCCGCCGCAATATGCAGATCAGGTTCCAGCTGCTTTATGTAAGCAATCATATCGCTGGCATGCTCAAAGTCGCGGGAGGCAAACTGTTCATCCGTCATGTCGCGGGGACGGTCGCCTCTGAGGGCCAGTATCCGGGTTACGCCGGCAGCTTTCAGGGAGGTCAGTACGTCCCGCAGGTTTTCTTTCCTGCTGCCAACGCAGGTGATATGCGCCAGGGCAGGGAGCTGCAGCTGGTTCTGAATGTAGGAGGCAATCTCCACTGTTTTTTTGGAATTACTGCCGCCGGCGCCGTAGGTAACGCTGATAAAGGCAGGTTTAAGTGTCCCCAGCCTGTCCAGGATGGCAAAAGCGGCTTCGAATTCTCCGTCTTTTTTCGGTGGGAATACCTCGAAGGAGATGGGAATATTTTTAGGTTCTGCTGTATGCATGATTCTTTTATCCCTTTCTGTAAAATATTTGGTTAAGCAGTTGAGGTTGCATATGAATTTGCTTGCTTTTCCATACAGAATATCGTAACATGATGTTAGAGATTTTTCAAGTCGGGTTTGCAACAGCCATTGAGATCGTAACAGCGGATTTTATAAATGCTGAGGGCTGAACTGTTGTGATCTGCCACAGCCCGGCTTTGCAGAAATAATTCTGGGAAAAAGGAGAATAACAAATATGAGTGAAAGCAACAATATGTTCCAGGGAACCAGGGAATATGTGGCAAGCGAGGAGCTGATGGCCAGTGTGAACATCGCTATGGCGCTGCAGAAGCCCCTGCTGATCAAGGGCGAGCCGGGCACCGGCAAGACCATGCTGGCGGAGGCGGTGGCAAAGGCGCTGGACAAGCGTCTGATTATCTGGAACATCAAATCCACTACCAAGGCACAGGACGGTCTCTATGTATACGATACCATCCAGCGACTGTATGACGGGCAGTTCGGCGTAGAGGGTGTGGATGATATTGCCCGGTATATTAAGCTGGGCAAGCTGGGAGAAGCCTTCGACAGCCAGGAGCAGGTGGTGCTGCTGATCGATGAAATTGACAAGGCGGATCTGGAGTTCCCTAACGATCTTTTGTGGGAGCTGGATCAGATGGAATTTTACATTAATGAGACCAAGCGCACGGTAAAGGCAAAGCACCGTCCCATTGTAATCATTACC
>CALWLO010000198.1 GCA_944381545.1 uncultured Acetatifactor sp.
CCATGGAAAATATCCTGCTCTTTATCCGGCTGCTGGTGCCCACCTATCTGATGGCTGTGGGCGTGGCCAGCGGCACCACCACGGCGGGAGCCAGTTATCAGCTGGTAATGGTGTTGATCTACGGAGTGGAGCGCATACTGATAGGAGGGCTGGTGCCTTTTATCTACAGCTATGTGCTGCTGGCGGTGGTAAGCGGGATCTGGATAGAAGAAAAGCTCTCTCTTCTGATGGAATTGCTGGAGAAAGGAATAAAGGCGGCATTAAAGGCAGCAATTGGCGCAGTGACCGGAATCAGCATTTTTCAATCCGTTATCACACCGGTTATTGATTCGGTGAAATCATCAACGCTGCAGAAGGTGGTGGCGGCTATTCCCGGCATCGGCGGGGCGGCGGACAGTGTAGCGTCGTTAGTGGTTGGCTCGGCAGTGGTGATCAAGAACAGCATTGGGGTGGTGCTGCTGATTCTGCTGGTGAGCATGTGCCTGGCGCCCCTGCTGCAGATACTGTTTACCGCCTGCTGCCTGAAGGCGGCGGCAGCCATCATGGGCATTATCAGTGATAAGCGGATTACCACCTGTACCAATAAGGTGGGAGAAGGGAGTCTTTTGCTGCTGAAAACCACGGGAACGGCGCTGGTGCTGTTTCTGATCTGCATATCGGTGGTGGCGGCAGCCACCAATCATGGGCTGTAGTAAGAAACAGCAGGCGTCTGTAAAACGAAAAACAGGAGGGGCCAATGTTAGAGGGATTGTTAAGCAGTATCCGTCAGATCGGGATATTTATGATCTGCGCCCAGGCGCTGATCCATTTCAAGCCCAAAGGGTCATATGAAAAATATTTAAAGCTGCTGGTCAGCGCCATGATCATGGTACAGCTCTTAAGCCCCATAGCGGCTCTGCTTACCGGCAAGGAAGGGTCGGGGCTGGAGGAGAGGATTGCTGCCTACGGAGAGTCCTTTGAGCAGGGGCTGGGTGAGGCGGCGCTGGAGGAATACCGGGTGGAACAGCTTCGCCGGAAGCTGCTGGCGGCTCAGTTGGAGCAGATGGATATCTGGGTGTCTGAGGACGGGGATCCGGGGGGAGAGGCGCAGGAGACAGCAGAGGACGGCGAACAGGAGGAGCCGGAGGAGATCCGGATTGATCCGGTGGATATTACGGTGCCCTGATACGGAAAAAGGGAGGACGGACATGGAGGAGAAAATAAAAAGCGGGATGGCAAAGTGGCTGCGCAAGGATAACCTGCTGATCCTGCTGCTGCTGGGGGTGCTGCTGGTGGTGATTGCATTGCCCACGGAGAAAAGCGCCAGTTGGCAGGGAGAAGGGGTCTCCTTTGGAGAAACGGGCAATCTGGACGATATAGCGTCCAATGCTGCGGCGGAAAGTGCTTACAATACCTCCGGGGAGGAATATGCGGCCTATCTGGAAAAACGGCTGGAGGACACGCTTTCCCGGATCAGCGGCGTGGGCAGGGTGCAGGTCATGATTACGCTGAAGGCCACGGAGGAGCTGGTGGTGGAAAAGGATCAGCAGACCCAGAGCAGCAATACCACCGAGGAGGACAGCCAGGGAGGGAGCCGTTATATTTATCAGACGCAGCGGTCGGAAAATACGGTGTATCACAGCTCCGGCAATAATGAGCCCTATGTGGTTAAAACGCTGATGCCGGAGGTATCCGGGGTGGTGGTAGTGGCCCAGGGAGCGGGAACCGGGGAAATCAGCAGGGAAATTACGGATGTGGTGCAGGCTCTTTTCGGCTTGGAAGCGCATAAGGTAAAAGTGGTGAAAATGGATAGCAGTGTGAATATATCCGAATAAGCTCTCATACAATGAACTAGTAAAAGAAGAGAACAGAGAAAAGGGAGAAAAAGTGTGAAAAACCTAATTAAGAAAAATCAGCTAATGATTACCGCACTTGCGATCATGCTGGCCATTGCAGGGTATCTGCAGTTTGCGGGAACCAATCTGGATGAGGAATATCTGGCCGATGATACGAAAACGGCAGAGGTGTCAAATACAGAAGGCGTGATCACGGACAATGCAGTGGCAGGACAGTACAGCATCAGCGATATTGACGGTATGCTGGATCTGTCCGAGGAGGATCTGGTGACCTCTTCCGTTACGGAGATCGAGAGTCTGGACAGTGATGCGGATGTGATCGTGGATGACTATCTGGATACGGGCATGGTGGTGGGAGAGGCTCAGCCCGATGAGGATGAAATCCCGGGTGAAGCTGTATTTTCTTCCTCAAATGGGGTAGCCATGCTGTCTGAAGCCAAGCTGTTAAAGGAACAGGTGCGGGCAAAGAATAAAGAGACGCTGCTGGAGATCATCAACAGCGACGGACTCTCGGACGAACAGAAGCAGGAAGCGGTAAATACCATGGTACAGATGACCGCTATTGCCGAGAAAGAAGCGGCCGCAGAGATCCTGCTGGAGGCAAAGGGATTTTCGGATGTGGTAGTCAGCATCAATGACGGGGCCGTGGATGTGGTGGTAAATGCTCTGGAACTGACGGATGCACAGAGGGCGCAGATCGAGGATATTGTAAAGCGCAAGACAGAGATCAGCGCAGAAAATATCATCATCAGCACCGTAGTGCAGGAATAAATTGGTGTACATTACATAAAAATATGCTATAATATACCATGATTGCTCCATTTTTACACAGGCAATAGCGTAACATAATGGTGGCGCCAGTGTCATTGTCCGCCTTGTATACTCCAACGCAGGAACGCTTTCGCTTCGTGAAAAACGCAGTCCCTACATCATTACGAAGAGTGAGGAATGGATATTGAGCAACAAACGAGTGTTTCTGATCGTACTGGATAGTTTTGGAATCGGGGAGATGGCGGATGCGCTGCAGTATGGGGATGAGAATGTGAATACCCTGCGCAGTGTGGCAGCCAGCTCCTGTTTCCATGTACCGAATTTAGAGAGGCTGGGCCTGTTTCAGATTGACGGTGTAGCAAATGAACCGGTGATCCGCCGGCAGATGACGGTGCCCAAGGAGGAAGTTATCGGCAGATATGCCCGGATGACAGAGCTTTCCTGCGGCAAGGATACTACCATTGGGCATTGGGAGATTGCCGGGCTGATATCCGAGCGGCCGCTGCCCACCTATCCCCAGGGCTTTCCCCGGGAGGTGCTCTCGGAGTTTTGCCGCCGTACCGGCAGAGGCGTGCTGTGCAACTTGCCCTATTCCGGCACCCAGGTCATACAGGAGTATGGAGATGCCCATATGCAGACCGGGGATCTGATCGTCTATACCTCTGCGGACAGTGTGTTTCAGATTGCTGCCCATGAGGAAATTGTTCCGGTGGAGCAGCTGTATGCGTACTGCCGGATCGCCAGGGAGATCTTACAGGGTGAACATGGGGTGGGCCGCGTGATAGCCAGACCGTTTACCGGGCCGGCGGGCGGGCCTTTTGTCAGGACATCCCGCAGGCATGATTTTTCCCTCATGCCGCCGGGAGTGACTATGCTGGATCAGCTGGCAGGAAAAACGGTGATCGCCGTGGGCAAGATCCAGGATATTTTTGCGGGAAAGGGCATTACCGAGCATGTATATACCGGCGGCAATGCGGAGGGGATCGAACGGACACTGGAGTATTTGAACCGGGATTTTGACGGCCTGTGTTTTGTGAATCTGGTGGATTATGATATGCTGTACGGGCATCGCCGGGATGTGGAGGGCTATGCCCGGGCGCTGACATCTTTTGATGAAAAGCTGCCCCTGATCCTGGAAAAAATGAGGCCGGAGGATCTGCTGATGATTACGGCAGACCATGGCTGTGATCCGGCTTATGCAAAGTCTACGGATCACACCAGGGAATACACGCCTCTTTTAATGTATGGACAGAGCCTTGCCCCCGGCAATATGGGCACAAGGAAAACCTTTGCAGATATCGGGGCCACTGTGCTGCAGTACTTCGGAATCACTCCGGTGATTGCCGGAGAGGGGCTGCTCCCCCATTAGGGGCGGCAATTACCCGGATATAAGAGAACAACAGATTTGGAGGAATGAATACCCATGAAACAATATACAGAAGAAATCAACCGCCGGCGAACCTTCGCCATCATTTCCCACCCGGATGCGGGTAAGACAACGCTGACAGAGAAGTTCCTGCTTTACGGCGGAGCCATCAATCTGGCAGGCAGCGTCAAGGGTAAGGCAACTGCCAGGCATGCGGTATCCGACTGGATGGAGATCGAGAAAGAGAGAGGTATTTCTGTCACTTCTTCCGTACTGCAGTTTGCGTATGAGGGCTACTGCATCAATATCCTGGATACCCCGGGACATCAGGACTTTTCGGAGGATACCTACCGTACCCTGATGGCGGCGGACTCTGCCGTGATGGTGATTGATGCATCCAAGGGTGTGGAGGCTCAGACCCGCAAGCTGTTCAAGGTCTGCGGCATGAGGGGTATCCCT
>CALWLO010000199.1 GCA_944381545.1 uncultured Acetatifactor sp.
ACATAAAGATAAAATGGCAGATACTGCCCCCCATGACAAACAAATGGAAAATCTCATGGGAGCCGAAGTACTTGTGGCTGGCATTAAAGATAGGGAGCTTCAGTGCATAGATCACACCGCCTATGGTGTAGATGATTCCTCCGGCTAAAAGCCAGAGGAAAGCAGCCGGAGGCAGGGAGTCAAGAAGCTGCCCGAATACCAGGACACATACCCAGCCCATGGCAATATAGATCAGGGAGGAAAACCATTTTGGACAGGTGATCCAGAATGCTTTGATCAGGATGCCGATGATGGCGATGCTCCAGACCAGTCCCAGCAGGCGATATCCTAATTGGCCGCCCAATGTGATGAGGCATACCGGAGTATAGGAACCGGCGATCAATACAAAGATCATCATATGGTCTATTTTGCGGAAAATTTTCAGACTGCGCCCGGTCAGGTTCACGGAGTGGTAGGTAGCGCTGGCGCCATACAGCAGGATCATGCTGGCCATGAATACAGCCATGGCAGTCAGGGTGATATGACCGCCGGATACGGCTGCCTTTACCAGCAGCGGCATGGCGGCAAACACGGCCATCAACATGCCGATAAAATGGGTCAGGGCGCTGCCCGGTTCTCTAATGGTAATCTGCATAGTAACACCTCCATTTCAGTCACAACAAGTAGCTTTAAAACCATTATATGTAGTTTTCAAAACTACATTCAAGATAGTTGAATACTACACCATAAAAACAGAGATGTCAATACTTTTCAGGAAGAAAAAGGATGATTAGTCCTCCTCAATTACCTGGATCTCCAGGTAGTCAAAAGGAATTTCTTCTATAAAATTATCCTGACGGAATCTGGCCTTGCTGTGGCGTCTGAACTCTTCCACCGTAGCATCCAGCCAGATGGGTTTGCTCAGATCGAATTCATAGCAGATCTGATCCAGAGCCCGAAAGATCTTATGGGTGCGGGTGTCTTCGCTGGCATCGGCAATCACCGTATCCCGCAGCATCCTGTTATTTTTGAATTCTCTGGCCCATAGGCGAAACATATTTGTCCCACTCCTTTACCGTTTTCTTCATTGTATCATATTTTCGTGCGCTTCAGCGCACATCTAAATCAAAAGTGTTAAATGCCAAGCATTTTACACATTGTATCATAATTTTCTTCTTTTCGGGAATATGTTTTACCAAAACAGCATAAACATGAATAGTGGGCCTGAAATTAATCAAAAGTAACAACAAATATTAAAAAAGGATTAATAATTTGTGAAAAACATACATTTCTGGAATGCTTTATGTTATACTGTAATCAGTAAGAGCAGCGATCTGGCGCTGGAAGGAGTACATATGGAATTACGAGCAGATAATGGTGATGGAATTGACAGCTGGAAAGAGGTGAACCTGGTATATAATGCAGCGCTTAAGCAGGTAGAGACCAAGATGGAGATTCTGAATGATGAGTTTCAGCATGTGCATCAGTACAATCCGATTGAACATATCAAGGCGCGGATCAAGACTCCGGAGAGCATTGTCAAGAAGCTGAAGCGTCATGGCTATGAATCGACGATTGACAATATGGTAAAGCACATTAACGATATTGCCGGAATTCGCATTATCTGCTCTTTCACCTCTGATATTTATCGAATTGCAGAGATGATCGAGCAGCAGAAGGATATCCGGGTCATTGCCGTGAAGGATTATATTACTTATCCGAAGGCCAGCGGCTATAAGAGTTATCATATGATTGTGACGGTGCCCGTATATTTGTCTGACCGCATTGTGGATACCAAGGTGGAGATCCAGATCAGGACGGTGGCTATGGATTTCTGGGCCAGCCTGGAGCATAAGATCCATTATAAATTTGAAGGAGACGCCCCGGAGCACATCAGGAGTGAACTAATCGAGTGTGCCAAGATGGTATCTGATTTGGATGCCCGGATGCTTTCCCTGAACGAAGAGATTCTGACGATCGGCCAGGCAAAGAACGGATAGATAAGCCTCATAAATGAGGAGTGCCCAGACACCTTTCGGCATCTGGGCAATTATGAAAAAATCGCTAACGTATTTGGCAAATATAAGATTTATCTTGTTTATACTATAGCAAGTAATTATGAATAATTTATGAACATAGTGTAAAAGATTGATGAATCTTACAAAAAAGCAAAAACAGACCCGGTAAAAATATACATTTTGCATAAAGCACATAGATTCATAATTCCTGTAAAAGTGGCGTGTTTTCCAGGTTGTCATGTGGGAAAAACAATGATAAAATATAAGAGGTAGTTTGTACGCTGAGATATTTGGAGGGAGATCAATGGATACTTTTATAGACAAACTGGCACAGCGCTTTACGGCACAGGAGATGATTAAGGCCAACACTGCGGCAGATGCAGAAGAGCTGCAAAAGGTACAGGGACAGGTAAAGCAGTATGAAGCTTATCTGGAGGAGATGAGAAATGTTAATGCAGCTACAGCGGCGGCAGTGAACAGGCTGGAACAGGCTGGTGAAGCGTCCGCCGATATGATAGATAAGCTGGCGCATGCCAGTACAGCATCGGCTGCTGCCATCGAACGTCTGGAAAGAGCCACGGAAGCTGCCCTGGCTGCATTAAACCGTATGGAGCAGCTCCAGGAATCCTCCATGGGACTGGCAGGCAAGCTGGAGCATGTAAGTGCGGCGACAGCAGCGGCATCGGAAAGCATTGATCAGGCAGTGAGTGCAGGCATTGAAAAGCTGCAGCATGCGGAAGTGAATACGGACAGCATTAATGAGCTGGTAGAAACCAGTCTGGATAAAATCAGAGAAATACAGCAGGATACGGATAATATGCGGGCGCTGCTGCGAGACAGTGCCAGCAGTCAGAATGAAACGCTCAGCGATTTCATGCATAAGGAGAGCGTAAAGGTATATCGTAACGTACAGGCAGTAGTGGTGGAAGAGGCAGCGAAACAGAACGAGGGTCTTGATAAGAGCAACAAGGCCAATGCGGGCAGGCTGAAAGCGGTTCTGGCCGTTTCCGTGGTGGCATTGATTGCTTCGGCGGGATCGTTGATTCTTCAGCTGCTGTCTTTGTTACAGTTGTTCTGAGAATGGATTGGAGCAGCGTGGCACCGACAGAGTCTGTGCTATGCAGGAATAGGAAAGGTTGAAAATCAGAGATTCATGGAAAAGCAATTATGGAAACCGGGAAATATGCTGTATCCGCTGCCGGTAGTTATGGTCAGTGTGACGGACGGGCAGGGGCATGATAATATTCTTACGGTGGCTTGGACGGGGACGGTCTGCAGCGATCCGCCCATGCTGTCTGTTTCGGTGCGGCCGGAGAGGTATTCCTACCCCCTGCTGAAAGACACCGGAGAATTTGTGGTCAATCTGGTGACGGAGGAGTTGGTGTTTGCCACAGATTACTGCGGGGTAAAAAGCGGCAGGGACGTGGATAAGTTCCGTGAGATGAAGCTGACAAAGCTGTCCGGCACACAGGTGAAAGCTCCTCTGATCGGCGAGAGTCCCGTGAATCTGGAATGCAGGGTAAAGCAGGTGATCCCGCTGGGAACCCATGATATGTTTCTGGCGGAGATCGTAGCGGTTCATGCAGATCAGCAGTATATGGATGAAAACGGCAGGTTTCATCTGGAGCTGGCAAAGCCGGTGGTATATTCCCATGGGGCATATATGGCCACAGGCAAGAAGCTGGGGACCTTTGGGTACAGTGTCAGGAAGAAGTAGATTGAGAGGGGGAGTCCATCAGACTTCCTCTTTTTATAATATCTTTGCCGTATTTGTCCCGGAGACTGTCCAAAGCCCTGTCCAGACGCTGCTGCTTTTCGCAGCGCCTGGCGGAAACCGTATCATCAGGAGCATTACCGGAGGAGGCCGGCTGGTAATCAAACAGGCTTAGCTGGATCGGTTCTGCCTCTGATACCAGCTTGGAGGTACGGATGCCCAGCAGACGTATGGGCTGTCCGTCCCAGAGCTCATCAAATAATCTGCAGGCTGTTTCATAGATCTCCCGGGAGGAGGCGGTGGGAACAGGAAGCTGCATCTGGTGGGATACGGACCGGAAGGTGGCATATTTGATTTCTGTGCTGACCATGCCTGCCAGTTCACGGGAGGCCCGGAGTCTCCCGGAAACGGACTCTGCCAGAGAAAGCAGTACCGGGCAGACATCCTCGCGGGTCAGCGCATCCTGTTGCAGAGTAGTGGAATTGCCTATGCCTTTTGTTTTTGCGGGACTGGATGTGAGATCCGAGTCATCTATACCATTGGCATACTGCCACAGGGTCAGTCCGTGGCTTTTTAAATGGGCTTCCAGAATATCAGGCTGGGCATGAGCCAGATCACCAATAGTCAGAATCCCCAGCTTGCGAAGGGTTTCTGCACTGGAATGGCCGCACAGAAACAGG
>CALWLO010000200.1 GCA_944381545.1 uncultured Acetatifactor sp.
ATCATATCCAGCGCCAGCAGGATTACCAGCCCCCATATCAGGATCATTCTCCAAAGCCGGGGGATCAGCTCCAGCACGCTTACCAGCAAGGCATTTCCCCATTTCATCATCACTACGGCAGCAATTCCCCAGAGGGCAGAATCCACAAGGGACACATATTTCCCGATATGCCAGCGTCTTTCCCCGTAATCCCACCAGCTTTCATGATAGATCCTTTCAATCAGATTTCCGGCCAGCCACCGGAACACAACAATCATTATCACAGAGCCGATATACAGCCAGATTCCCCTCAGTTCTCCGCCGAAGACCGTAATAAACGCCGCTGCTATCCCATAAAGGGAGCAGAAAGGCAGATTGATCAGCCCTTTGTTTACAAATCTTTTTTCTTTCACCGCAGCTGCGGCAGTTTCCCAAAGCCACCCCCCAAAGGAGTAGACGAAAAACAGCCAGACTAATTCATAAATCGAGAAACTCATACTTACCTCTCCCCATTTTTATTTCTTTACAGAAGATTATACCAAGATTGCTCCGGCTTTCAATATCCTTTTACAAAATATCTTTTTTTGCCGGATTATCGATCCCTCTTCCCTCCTTTTCAAACCGGGAGCCGTGGCAGGGACAGTCCCAGGTGTGTTCCCGGGGATTCCACTTCAGCGCACAGCCCATATGGGAGCATCGCCGCATGGAGGGAGTGAGGAGATTCACTCCGGACTCCAGAATATTCAATAAAAGCTGGGGCTTTACGATACTGCGGCTGGGAGAAAACACCTCCGCCCTTTTTTCCCGTACGGTGGCCGGCGCCGCCCAGCAAAAGCAGATCCTCAAAATTCCGAAAGGACAAACCGCTCCTGGCCTCATCCACATACATACCGTCTACCTTTGCCGCCTGTTCCAGCGCCAGTACATAGGAACGGTGCTGGTAGAGCTTCAGGAAATAACTTCCATGCCGGTTGATAAAGGGGAAATGTGTCGTCACGATAAATTTATCTGCCTGAATCTTTCCCCGGGAAGTAATCGCCGTATTCCCTTTGATATTCTCCACAAAGGTATGCTCGTAAATAGGTAGCTTCTCTGTGATGCCGGCCAGAAATTTCAAGGGATGGAACTGTGCCTGATGCGGGAACCGAACAGCGCCCTTTACGGGAAACGGCAGCGGGAGCTCTCCGGCAAACTCCGCCGGAAACCCCAGGGAATTTACTGCCCTGACCTCTCTTTCGATCTTACCCCTGTCCTCCCGGGAGTACACAAAAGCGCTCCTCTCTTCAAAATCGCAGGCAAACCTTTGGGCCAGCTCTCTGTAGCTTGACAGCGCTTCTTCATTGGCTCTCAGATAGAGCATGGCTCGCTCCCGCCCCATGGTGCGGATCATTTTCTCATAGATCAGTCCATGCTGGGAGGTAATCTTTGCTGTGGTATTCTTCGTGATCCCGCCGCCGATCCTCTCTCCCTCCACCAGCATGCAGTCCACTCCGGCCTGTTTCAAAAAGAAAGCACACAGAACGCCGCAGAGTCCGCCGCCGATGACCAATACATCGGTTCCGGCATCTCCCTGCAGCGTTTCAAATTCCGGCAGTTTTGCTGTATCTGTCCAGACTGATCTGTTCATAACTGTCCCTCCCAAGCCATAGAATCAGCTATAGTTTATGGAAGGACACCTGTTTCTATACCCGCCTCGTTCCACAATCCCATCCGAAGCAGGCTGTCGTCATACCACCGCCATAGCCACCGTGCCCATAGTCAGCAGCACAAGCCCGGCCAGCGCTTTCCTTTTTAACTTCTCACCAAACACAAAATAGGAAAAAATCACTGTGACCAAAATACTCAGCTTATCCACAGGAGCCACCACACTGGCCGGGCCTTCCTGCAGCGCCCGATAGTAACAGAGCCAGGACGCTCCTGTGGCAATCCCGGAAAGACAGATAAAAACCAATTCTTTTTTATCGATTTGCTTTATCTCCCTTTGTTTTCCGGTAACAAATACCATCCCCCATGCCATGACAAGCACCACAACGGTACGAATCGCCGTTCCCAGATTCGATTCCACCCCGGAGATTCCGATTTTCCCCAAAATAGCGGTCAAACTGGCAAAGACAGCAGAACCCGCCGCATAAATCAAAAAACCGGTTTTTCCTTTTTTCTCCTGCTCTTTTACATCCTTCTTCTCAATCATCAGAAAAATTCCTGCGGCAATGGCCAGCAGAGAAAATGCTTTCGGCAGGCTGACGCCTTCTCCCAGAAAAATCAGCGCAAGCAGGATGGTCAGCACGGTGCTGGACTTATCAATGGGAACGACTTTATTGATGTCTCCCAACTGCAGGGCCCGGAAGTAACAGAGCCAGGATGCCCCGGTAGCGGCTCCTGAGAGAATCAGAAACACCAGTGTTTTCCCGCTGATCCTGAAAATCTCCCGCTGAGATCCTACGATCCACACAATCCCCCAGGAAAACAGCAAAACCACAATTGTCCGCACTGCTGTGGCCACAGTAGAGTCCGTCTTTCGTATTCCACACTTTGCCAGTATGGAAGTCAGTCCTGCAAAAAAAGCAGAGCCTATTGCATAAAGCATCCACATTTCTCATCCCTTCTTTCTCTTATCCGTTCAGACGATGGCCTGCCCCCCATACAGTCTCAATCATTCGGGGGTTCCGCAGATCATCTTCCATCTTTTCTCTCAGGCGGTTGATATGGACGGGACCGCACCTCTTTTCTTCTTTATTTCCTGTTTCTAATCATAACGCAGAATTCTTTCTTTTTCCAGCTTTTCATCCATTTTTCGGCATATCTGCTCCAATATCAGAATCAGCAAAAGAGAAGTCACTGCCCCGATCAAAATAGAAAGGGCCATTTCGGATGTAATACGGCTGATTTCAAAAAGTGACGGCAAAACAGCAACGGCCCCAAAGGTTCCTGCAGCCATTGTGACGCAGATAAAAACCCTCAGCCGGTTAAACGGGATACAGCTCTTCACCACTGCAGCCATGGAAATCAGAATCAGAATAAAATACATAACCGTCTGTCTTTCTGCCGCAGTAAATGGAGAAAATAAATGGATCAGGGCAATCATTCCTGTAACGGTAATCCCAAAAGGGGCTGCATTCGTAAAAGCCGCCGTCAGGAACCTTCCCCGTATCCGGCTTGTATCCGATTCCATGATCGTCAGAAAAGAAGGATACGCCTCAATGCAGGCATCTATCAGCGTAATCTGTATCGGGATAAAAGGAAATGCCTGGTTCGTAAAGAGACACAGAAAAGATACCAATACAGAATAGATCGTTTTCATAAAAAATACCTGCGCTGTCCTTGTCACATTGTGGATGACTTTTCTTCCTTCCATAACCACCTGGGGCAAATGCGTAAAATCAGAGTCCATCAGCACTACCTGGGAAATCTGACGGCTGGCGTCGCTTCCGTCAGCCACCGCAATGGAACAATCCGCCTCGCGAAGAGCCAGCAGATCATTGACTCCGTCCCCTGTCATCGCTACCTGATGCCCCTGTCTTTTCAATGCCTTGACCAGCTCCTGCTTCTGTTTTGGCGTCACTCTGGCAAATACTGCATATTTCTGACAGAGGCTGTCATAATCCGGTTCTTCTTCCAAAGCCGACAAATCTACGGCGTCCTGCCATCTGCCCAGTCCCGCACGTTTTGCGATCTGGGATACCGTCATCACATGATCGCCGGAGATCATTTTTACATCCACTCCCTCCTTGCGGAAGAATTCCAGCGTCTCTTTCGTATGAGGCCGTATCGTATCCTCCAGAACCACCGTGTAGAGGGGCATGATCTGCCCCGGCAGTTCCTGCTCATCCTTCCAAGGATTTCCGATATAGCCAATGACGATCAGCCTGCGTCCCCTTTCCAGCTCCTCCTCAAGGTTATCCGACAGTTTCCCAAGCAGTTTTTCCGGCGCCCCTACGAATACGGTGCCCGCTTCCTGAAAACTAACGCTGCCCCATTTTCTCTTTGAGGAAAAGGGAATTTTATATACCGGCTGATATGCCGGATTCTCCTGAAATTTCTCTTTTAATGCCCAAAAGGTGGCGTTATTGTCATCACAGGCCGCCATATAAGACGCCACCAGCATATCCACCTCCCCCTGTGGTAAGGAGGTCATGGGATATACAGAGCGGATTTTCAGGTTTCCGTCTGTGATGGTTCCTGTCTTGTCCAGGCAAAGGGTATCCACATGGGCCAGGGTCTCCAGGGAATAAATATTCTGTACAAGAATTTTCATCTTGGCAAGCCGGATCACTCCCGCCGCCAGAGATACGGAAATCAGCAGCACCAGTCCTTTGGGCAGCATTCCCAGCAGCGCTGCGCTTGAGGATACCACTGCCTCATTCACAGATCGG
>CALWLO010000201.1 GCA_944381545.1 uncultured Acetatifactor sp.
GTTGCTTACCGTGGCGCTGGCGGTGGCGGATACGCAGATGGCGGGGCTATTGACCCGGTATTTCGGGGATTTTGTATGGATTGCCATGATAGGAAGCATATTTACGATACTGGCCGGCCTGGATTGGCAGAGAAGGCATCAGATCTTCAGCAGCGGGCTACTGCGCCTGGTGGTATTCGCCTGCAGTCTGACTTTTCTCTTCTCGTTCCTGCGGATCTTTGCCCACAGTGAGGATTCGATCAGAAGTGCCAATCCATCCCTGTATTACTCTGTCCAGTATCTGATCTCCCTCTGGATGTAGCGGCAGGCATTACGGATATATTCCTGATTCTCTGCAAAGGGGATGGCTGTCCGGGGCTGGTTTTCATGGGGCGTCAGGAAGTTTTTTTGAATAATAAACTGCTTGCTGTCCTGCAGCTCCCTGCAGGTAATGTAGTCCCGGATCTCATAGTGCTGTTCCTGAAGCAGGATATCGGGCATGGGATACTGAAAATGATATTCCTGTACCAGCTGCCAGTCATTTAAATCCACATCCCGTCCGAAAGCGGCGTAATTGGCCGGATCCTCCGTGTCCTTGCCCGCCGCAGTCAGTTTTCTGACATACGCATCCCGCAGAGTCAGGATAAACACCTCATCCGCCAGCATATGGGTTACATAGCCCAGATACAGCTCGTAATCCGGGCTGTCCCGGTGCAGATACTGATCGGTAAAGGAACGGAAAGTGCGGCGGTACTGCGCATAGCATTCCGGCAGATGGAGGTCATTTAAGCGGATGCCGTCCTTAAAGTGAGTGTGCCGTTTCATTTCCCTCTGGTAGCCCTCTCGGGCCATGATGGCATCGGGAGCCAGATTGCCGCAGTAAAACAGGGCGGGATGCTGTATGTGTAAGGGATTCAGCAGCTGGTCGGCAATGACCAGATGGGTGATTGTGCCTGCCATGGGAAAGTACCTCCTGTGTTTTGGGCAGAGCTGTGACGATCTGCCCTTGCGCATATTATAGCATGATTTCCGGTGAGATGCCACAGTAACCGTTCAGTCATAAGAGAACAATCCCTGTGCATTGTGTGCAAGCACCCATGCCCAGTGCTTATTCTCCTATGGCTGAACGGTTACCATGCCGTAAAAAGTGAGCAGGAAAAGACATGGCTTGTCAGAATAAACTATGATATAATAAAAGGAAATGCAATTTAGGAAGTGAAAGAGATGTGTGCGGTAAAGATAAAAAAACGGCTGTATGACAGCAGCCGGATGGATAAAGAAAACCTATTATATCCCTCCAGGGCGCTGATGGCTCTGCTGATCCCCATTGTGATAGAGCAGCTGTTGAATTCCCTTATGGGTATGACGGATACCATGATGGTCAGCAATGTGGGCAGTGAGGCGATATCGGCGGTATCCCTGGTGGATTCCATAAATAATCTGGTAATTCAGGTCTTTTCTGCCCTGGCCGCAGGGGCGGCAATTATCTGTTCCCAATATCTGGGCAGCGGAGACCGGGAGGGATGTAACCGGGCAGCCAGGCAGGTGGTGCTGACGGTACTGGCCATCTCTCTGGGGGTGATGGTGCTGGGGCTGTGTCTGCGTAAGCCGCTGCTTAGGCTGGTGTTCGGACAGATTGAGCCGGGGGTGATGGAGAATGCAGAAAAGTATTTTCTGCTGTCGGTACTTTCTTATCCTTTTCTGGCTCTGTTTAACGCAGGGGCGGCCTTTTTCCGGACTGGAGGCAATTCCCGGTTTCCCATGATGGTTTCCGTGATCTCCAATCTCATCAATGTGGGCGGTAATGCCATATTGATCTTTGGCATGCAGATGGGAGTGGTGGGAGCGGCCTTATCAACGCTGGTATCCCGTGCTTTCTGCGCAGCTGTGGTATTGATTTTTCTGCGAAAGCCCCGGCAGCCTGTGGTGGTAAATCACTATCTTCAGATCCGTCCGGATCTGCCGTTGATCGGGAAGATCCTGGCTGTCGGTATTCCGGCCGGAGTGGAGAATGGCATGTTTCAGTTCGGCAAGCTGGCGATCCAATCCACGGTATCCGCCATGGGTACGGCAGCTATCGCAGCCCAGGCCATGACCAATATCATGGAAATGGTCAACGGCATATTCGGTGTAGGCGTAGGGATCTGCCTGATGACGCTGGTGGGACAGGCAATCGGCGCCGGACGAAGAGAAGAAGCCAAATATTATGTGGTAAAATGCACGGGAATAGGCATGGCAGGCATATTGATCTCCTGTTTGTTTGTACTGGCGATTGCAAAGCCGGTACTGTATCTGGCGGGCATGGAGCCGGAAAGCGCCGCCATGTGTTTGGAGATGGTGACTGCCATTACCATTGCCAAGCCGCTTTTATGGGCCTTTTCTTTTATCCCGGCTTACGGTATGCGGGCTGCGGGGGATGTAAAATTTTCCATGATCGTATCCACTGCAACCATGTGGTGTATGAGGGTAGCGCTGTGCATCTTCCTGGTAAAAACTTACCATATGGGGCCTATGGCAGTGTGGTATGGTATGTTTGCAGACTGGGCGCTGCGGGGAGTGATTTTCAGCCTGCGTTTCTTCAGCGGCCGCTGGATTCATGGAGCGATGATAACACCCGCTGCGCACCATACCTGAAACCATGCCGGGTGGGATTTTCCGGATGCTGAATGGTTACAGGAGAAACGTGAAAGCGTGAAGGAAGGATAAATATTTTGTTGACAAGTTCATAAAGGCAAAGCTATAATAAAAAAAGTATTATTTTTCCACACAGGTGGATCATGGAGAAAACGATGAGCGATGAAAAACAGTTGGATAACGGAATCAGTCTGACCGGCATTCACGGTGACGGGAATATGGTGGTGGAGGATGTAGATGCACTGACCTCTTTCTATACTTATTCTTCTGCAAGGAAGCAGATTGCCGGACTGATGGAGACGGATCCGGAGGGTACTTATCATATGATTCTGCTGCATGTGGGCAATATTCCGCAACTGGCAGAGGAGTACGGTGTCTCTTATGCTGTGGCGGTGCTGGAAAACCAGGCAATATTGCTGCAGCGTTATTTCCGGCTGCTGGATGAGGTAATACTTTGCCGCATCGCCAGAGATGCCTTTATGGTATTTATCAAGTGGGAGGACGCCCTGGAGGTGGAGGAGCACAGCCGTCTGGTACATGAGAAGCTCAGCGGCAGCTACTGTGGCCGCAGGGAGAAGCCCCGGTGTAAGCCGACCATGGGAATTTACCATGTGCCGTCAGGTATGCGGGATCTGAAACAGATCATAGAAAGCTGCGGCAGGGCCGTGGAATATGGTCTGCGGTGTCAAATCCCCTTTGTGGTATATGAGGACAGCATGGTGGGAGAGATGCTGTATCCGAACAAAAGCACAGAAATGGAAAAGCTGGCAGCGGAAAAGCTGACGCAATATGATAACCGTTTCGTTGCCTTTGCGGTAAGTCTGTTATCAGATGCTTCTGATCTGGACAGCAGTCTGGACATGCTGCTCCAGAGAATCGGTTGGCACTTTGAATATGACGAGGTGCTGATTGCCGAGTTTGTCGGAGATAACAGCATGACGGTGACCAATAAATGGCGGTGCGACGAGGGTGTGCTGCGCAATCCGGAGGAGCTTAGCGGTCTGGATATCTGGGATGATTTCTTTTTGGGTTTTAATAAAGACGGCATTAATTTATCCTGTGATGTGGAGAAGACAGGTTATTCCAAGAAGGATATGGCCTTTTTCCATGAGCGGCAGATCGGAAGCTTTTGCGATCTTCTCCTGTACAAGCACGGACAGCCCATAGGCTTTATAACCTGCAGCAGAAGAAGAGCTATAGAGCAGATGCCTAAAGAGGAGCTGGCTACTTTGATTCAGCTGAGTAAGATCATTGGGTCATTTGTGGCATTGCGGCTCCAGAACCGTTGTGACCAGGAGCATATAGAGGCTTTGGGACGGGATGAGCTGACGGGGCTGTATTATTACAGCTTCTTTTTGAAAGAGGTTCGTCGTATCCTGTATCAGTATGATCCCAGCCAGACCTATGCCATGGTATATATGGATATCAGTAATTTTGCTGATCTGAATGAGAATTTTGGTTACGAAGAAGGAGATCAGCTGCTGAAGGACATGGCCAGATGGCTGCAGTATATGAATGCCAGGCGCTGTATCTGCTGCCGTATCCATGCCGACCGCTTTGCACTCCTGATGACGGCGGAGAGCCGGGAGGCTGTGGAGAATCAGGTGCGCCATTCCGTAAGCCGCTTTTCAGAGTATCTGCTGCAAAGGTATCCCATGGGAGATATGCAGATGCGGGCGGGTATCTATTATATTGACAATCCGGAGGCAGAGATCTTTAC
>CALWLO010000202.1 GCA_944381545.1 uncultured Acetatifactor sp.
TGGGAAGAAATGCGGATGAGCTGTTTAGAAGGCTGCAGGCAAGCCAGTTTGTACACGAGCATGGGGATGAGGTCTGCCCTGCCAAGTGGCAGCCGGGAGCGGAGACCTTAAAGCCCAGCCTGGATCTGGTAGGGCAGCTGTAAAAGCAGGGAATCAAATGGGGATAAATATGAGTGGGAAAAATGAAAATATATATGATGCAGTCATCATCGGCGGCGGCCCGGCCGGGCTTACGGCGGCGATCTATCTGGCCAGGGCATGTTACCGGGTTATCGTTGTGGAAAAGGAAGCCTTTGGAGGACAGATTACCATCACCTCGGAGGTGGTCAATTATCCGGGAATTGCAAGCACCAGCGGTAAAGAACTGACAGAAAATATGAGAAAACAGGCGGAGCATTTCGGCGCTGAATTTATGCTTGGCCGGGTAAAGGAACTGCAGACGGACGGGGATATCAAGCATGTCATGACAGACCGGGGGCAGCTGCAGTGCTTTGGGATATTGCTGGCAACCGGAGCCCATCCCCGCATGATCGGCTTTCAGGGAGAAGCCCGGTTCAAGGGGCACGGCGTGGCATACTGCGCCACCTGTGACGGTGAGTTTTTTACCGGTAAGGAAGTATTTGTGGTGGGAGGCGGCTTTGCGGCGGCGGAGGAAAGCGTGTTCCTGACGAAATATGCCAGCCACGTGACGATATTGATCCGAGAGGAGGACTTTACCTGTGCGGAGGCCGTGGCAGAGAAAGCCCGTCATCATGCGAAGATCAGCGTCCTGACGGAAGTGGTGGTAGAGGAGGTATCGGGAGATACCCTGCTGCGCAGTATCCGGTATAGGAATCTCCGCACAGGAGAGATCACCGAGTACCATGCACCCGAGGGAGATACCTTCGGCGTATTTGTCTTTGCCGGATATGAGCCGGAGACGGAATTGGTAAGGGGAATCGCAGAATTGACGGAGCAGGGATATGTGGTAACGGACAGCACCAGGAAGACCTGTGTGGATGGACTGTATGCCGCAGGAGATGTATGCGTGAAGAATCTGCGCCAGGTGGTAACGGCAGTAGGCGACGGCGCATTGGCGGCCACGGAGCTGGAAAGATATGCTGCCGCAATGCAGGCAAAGACCGGCATAAAGCCGGAAATGAGAAAAAGACCGGATACGGAAAATAGCGGCCATGGAGCCGGCGGCAGTGGCGCTTTGGGTGAAAACACGCAGCAGGGGCAGCTGTTTACGGCGGATATGCTCGCGCAGCTGCAGAACGTGTTCGGAAAGATGGAACGCAGTTTGATTTTAAAGCTGTATCTGGATGGGCGGGAAGTGTCCTCGGAGCTGAAAGCATACATGGAGGAGCTGGCATCCCTTACGGATAAGCTGACGGTGGAGCTGGTGGAAGGCGAAGCTGTCGATCATCTGCCCTGTGTCCGAGTGTGCAGTGAGCAGGGAAAGTATACGGGACTGGCCTTTCACGGTGTGCCGGGGGGGCATGAATTTACCGCCTTTGTCCTGGGACTGTACAATGCGGCGGGGCCAGGACAGCAGCTGGATGGGCAGACACAAGAGAAGATAGCTTCCCTGGATAAGAACGCAGATATGAAAATCATGGTATCACTTACCTGTACCATGTGTCCCGAGCTGGTGGCTGCGGCTCAGCATATTGCGGCCGTAAACGATAAGGTAACGGCAGAGGTGTATGATCTGAATCATTTTCAGGATATGAAAGAGCAATATCAGGTGATGAGCGTTCCCTGCATGGTGATTAACGACGGTGCACCCATGTTCGGAAAGAAAAATGTAGAGCAGCTTCTTGCGATCCTGAAGGATTTATAAGAGGGCAGGGCTTTGCCGGGAGGCAGGGCCCTGTTTCGCATACATAAGGATTGTTTCGGTCAGTTCTACCTATTTTGGGCGGAAAGCAATTGGGGTGGGAAGCAATAGGAGAATATGCGCTTGTATTCCAACAGAGTGATCCGGCCGGTATACGAGGCATGGAAAGTCATTTCATCTATGCCCCTTGGGTTATGGGCGTTGGGGTAGGGCATGAGCGTAAAGGTAAGCGTTGCCTCACAGATATAAGGCAAATACGTGTTGTCTAAAGCTGTGTCGGCCAGGGGCAGGGCGGTCTGCTCCGATGTAAAAGGGACGGAGGAAGGGAGCATTTCCGCCGCCTCTGCTTTCTTCATATTCTGTGTAGAGGGCAGGATACAGATCACCAGGCATAAAATGCCCAGAATGGTACTTGTTTTGATATGTACGATGCGCTTCATCATGTTTTCCTATACGGTTATATTGTTGCTATATGTTATGCAGCTGTATCCGGTATGGTGCCGGAACGCTCCGGCAAATTAGTAATTGACAAATTGACTGGAGAATGGGTAATATAAGTATCGGGAGCAGAAGCATGAATAGAATGTAATAAGAACCTGATGAAAAGGAGATACCTTATAGGCTATCTCCTTTAGCTATCTAATCGTGCTTTGGCTATGCGGTTACGATTCTGAACACAGGAGGAATATATATGAAATTAATGCTTCAGTACGTCAGAAAACATCTGGGTATGTTCCTGATTGCAGTGCTGTTTCTGTCCATAGAAACCTTCGCAGATCTGCTTCAGCCTACCTTCATGTCCTATATTGTGGATAAGGGAGTGAAAAACCAGGAGATCGGCACGATCCTGCGATATGGGAGTATTATGCTGGGGATCACGGCTCTGGGGGCTGTGGGAGCGGTAGTGCGTAATATCTATGCCAGTAAAACCTCCCAGCTGATCGGCAAGGAGATACGCCTGGCCATCTATGAGAAGGTGCAGACGCTGTCCTATGAAAATATCGACCGGCTGCAGCCGGCTTCCATCATCACCCGGATTACCAATGATGTGACGCAGATGCAGAATTTTATCAATGGCATCATGCGGATCATGCTGAAAGCGCCGGTGACCTGTATCGGGGCAGTGGCACTGATCATTGTGCAGATGCCCAGTCTGCTGCCGCTGATGCTGGTGATCCTGGTGTGTGCAGGGCTGCTGATCTACGGCAATATGCGTCTGGGCTATCCCCGGTTTGACCGGATGCAGAAGAAGCTGGACGGACTCAATCTGGTCAGCAGGGAGTTTTTAAGTGCGGTTCGAGTAGTAAAGGCGTTTGGGGCAGAGGAGCAGGAACAGGAGAAATTCCAGGTTTCCTCCCGCCAGCTGGCCGATGCGGGGATCTCCTCCATGCGGGTTATGGCTATATTCGGCCCCCTGATTAATCTGACAGTCAATGCGGGCATTGTGGTGATGCTCTGGCTTTCGGGACAGGAGCTTACCGGAGAGATCGGGCGCCTGATGGCTTGTGTCAATTATATGACCCAGGTGCTGTTTGCTCTGGGAATGGTTTCCAATATTCTCAATTCGGCGGTTCGTGCGGTGGCTTCCTCTGCCAGAGTGCAGGAGATCCTGGCTGAGGTGCCGGCCCAGCAGGACGCCGGCTTGCAGGAATATGGCACGGCGACAGGCGGCGAGGCGCTTTCGAAGGAGAGTCAGTTGGGCGGTGATATTGCGTTTCGTCAGGTCACCTTTGCCTATGCGGGGACGGCTCGCCCTGCCGTATGGCAGGCGGATTTCGCAGTTCGGGAAGGGGAGACTGTGGGGATTATCGGGCCCACAGGTTCCGGTAAGACCACTCTGGTGAATCTGGTCCCCAGATTTTATGATGCCACACAGGGGCAGGTGCTGGTGGGAGGAAAGGATGTGCTCCGAATCCCCATGGCGCTGCTGCGTCAGAGGATTGCCGTAGTACCCCAGAAAGCACTGCTTTTCACCGGGACAATAGAGGAAAATCTTCGGTGGGGGGATAAGCAGGCTACGAGGGAGGAGATCCAAAGGGCTGCTGAGGCTGCCTGCGCTGAGGATTTTGTGGTAAAGCTGCCGGAAGGCTATGAGACCATGCTGGGACAAGGCGGGGTAAATCTTTCCGGCGGACAAAAGCAGCGCCTGTCCATCGCCAGGGCGCTTTTGAAAAAGCCCCGGATTCTGATCTTGGATGACTGTACCAGCGCACTGGATGCCACCACAGAGGCCCGGGTGCTTCAGGGCATCCGCAGGGAATCTGCGGGCATGACCGTTCTGCTGGTGAGCCAGCGGATCGCCACAGTCATGAAAGCGGATCATATACTCTGTATGGAGGATGGGCGCATCTGCGGTTTCGGCACCCATGAGGAATTGCTGGCGGACTGTGAGACCTATCGGGCGATCTATCAATCCCAGATCGGAGAGGACGAAGAAGAGGAGCCGCGGGAGGAGGAGCTGAAAGAGCAGCTGCTCCCGCAGATGGAAAAAGG
>CALWLO010000203.1 GCA_944381545.1 uncultured Acetatifactor sp.
TCTCACTGCGCAGCTCCTTGATCCGGGTCTCCCGGTCTGCAATTTCACTGTCCAGCTTACGGTCTGCTGCAAAAGCATCGGACACCACCTTAAGCGCCTTTTTCTGAGCCATCTGCTTTTTCAGACCGATAGGATCTATATCCCCATTGAATGTCCCTGCAAAGAAAGCGCTTCTGTTTCCTTCCTTCCGGCTCATACCCAGCAGCTGTTTGAGGCCGCTGCGGGTATCTTCACCCATAAAAATATTTACCTGATCAACCTTCATCGTGAACTCCTTTTCCTTCCCTGCCGCCGATTCCCTTCAGCGGATTTCCTGCTTCTGTTTTATTTATCGAATGACATAAAAGAATAATTAAGGGCATCTGGGAATTAAGACGAGAAATTCTCCTGAAATTTCCGGATTTTCTGCTGTTGATAATTACCCGCATAGCTGCCCTGCTCCAGCTGGGGCAGAGCCTCGCAGACAAATTCCCGCCAGGAAGCTTCTTCCTTTCCCGCCAGAATGGGATAGAAAAGGACGCCGTTTTCCAGAGCCGCCTCCAGATCTCCCAAAGCATCTCCCACCATCAGCACACAGGCAGGATCGTAGCCCTGCTCCAACAGTCTGCGGATACAGTGGGACTTGCTGCCCTGCTCTTGAGTCATCAGCAAATCCACCAGCTCCAGCAGGGCGCAGCGCTGCCATTCCTCCTCCACTGCCTGCCGGTTCGCAGAGGATACAATGGCTACATCTGCAAGCTGTCTGGCATGCTCCAGCCCTTCTTTCACACCGGGAAAGGCATGCTTTTCGTCCTGGGGCATAGCCTGAATCTGCCGGTTTACCCTCCGAGACCAGCTCAGCGCCTTTCTCAGGATCTCTGTCTCCGGGGATATTCCGGTCCCAACGGCCTGAAGCCGCTCCGATTGAGCCTTTTCCAGATACTGCTGCAGTGCCGTCTCAGACAGCGCCAAAGTCTCCTGCACCCAGTCCTTTAATGCCTCTATGCCCGGAATACCCATATATTTTCGATCGATTTCCTCCAGGATAATAGCCAGCCCCTTAAAACGGTTGATTCCCCTGGTTCGGGCATAAAGATTGATCTGGTTCCATCGGCTCAGAACCGCCTTCCGCCAGGCTTCCAGTCCCCATTCTTCTACAAGACAGGGGCCAAAGCACTGTATATGCTTGCTGCTCATGGTATCCATGGCACAGCCGTCGGAATCCACACACACCAGATATTTTTTTCGTAAAAAAGATGCGTCCATACCCTTCTGCTGCCTCCGTTTCCGCTGTCAACAAACCGGCACAGAGCACAGGCTCTCTCTGATCCTGTGCCGGTCAAAGCAGTTCAGATATAGTATGTCCGCATTTTCCACCATCTATTTATTCTGATTTTTTCCACCCAAGCTGACTGTCCCCCGAATCAGCAGCATTACCAGGGACAGCTTGATCAGAAACTGAATACCGTTAAAAAAACTGTTGACCATACTGGTATTGGCCAGTACAGCAGCTCCCTGCATTCTGGCTACAAACATATTATTGATTAGGGTGCCTGCCCAGATCATCCAATCAGAGCTTACCAGCATGATACCGGTGTATATAACCAGCAGCAGATTCATTCCCCGCTTTGCCCCAGTATGTTCCGACAAGGATGCAATTCCCAGAATCAGACAGGGTATGCCGACCAAAACCAGATGCAGCACATTCTGCAGAGGATAGACGGTTATATTTTCTCCGCTCGTCAGCAGCTTTTTCAGCACCTCCTGAAAAAGCAGGATTCCGATACCTGCCGCCACATAACCTGCTGCTCCTATTACTGCAATAATCGAAAAAACCTTCTTCATCATCATACCCCCGCATCGCACAAGCTTTGCTTGTGCGATTCTTTCTTGCGAATCAACTGATATACCGTTTCAAGGGAACCATCCTCACGAATTCCTATTAACGTAAATGACTCGCTTGTCTGGAAGGTGTCCATGGGAAGCGTAGCGGTAAATCCGCACTCTAGATAATCTTCCCGCCCATAGGCATCTGCAACATCCTGACGTTCCGTTCTCAGAATCTCCACCGCCACATCATCTATCTCCAACAGATACCCCATATAAGGAGCATCCGTTTTTTCATCCATACACCATCCGGAAAAAGAAATTCCGTTTTCCACTGCCTGCAGACTGTCCACATAGAATAAATCCCCTGTTTCTGTCAGCTGTTCATAGCTCTCCAACGGACTGATAAAATAGGTGAAGCTTCCCAGCGATACCGGATGATAACCCAGCTGTGTCAGAAAACTGATCGAACCCTGATCCGTGTAATACACGACATAGTTATGATTAACCAACGTGTTTGCCGGAAATTCATTAATCCTGTCCTGCCCAAAGGTTTCTGCGCCGTTTACGGACAGACTGATGTCATAGGGATTTATTTTGTAGCTCCACAGATAATAAACGTAATTCCATGGATAACAGGTCGCCCGGGAAGCCCAGCTTTCCTCCCCGTGTTCCTCCAAAAAGGCTGAAACCTCATCATAAGGTTCATAAAATAACCAGTTCATGGGAAAAGCCTCCTGATTATAATCCGTAAAGTAATAGTGGGCAAAGGAGACGAAGGAAATCGCATAAAGCCCTGCCAGTATACCTGAAAAAGCTCTCTTCTGCCAAACCCTTTTCAGAATCTTCCAGACAGAATAGATACCATTTGCTAAAAAGTACAGATATACCATAAAAATGCCGATCATGCGGGTCGTATTGGGAGTAGACCATCCCTGCAGAAGGCAGCCCATTATAAACTCCCCTGTAAACCAGAACAGGATGAGCGCAGAATAGTCCAGCTGGCGCTTCCTGAATGAGAGGTACGTTTCCTTTACCGTTTTGCCGAACCCTATAAATATAAACGGAAGGGAAAAATAATACATAGTTCCGTATCCGGCAACTGTATTATAGGGCAAATTGTCATATAGCAGCGTATTGACAAACATTTGCTTCAGGTTACGGAAAATATCATGGATACCAAGCTCTCCTGAACGATATTCCGGAAGCCTGGTAAAGGTAATAGGACCAATTTGCAGCTCAGGCAGGGAAAAGGCGTTAATCAGCTGCACCATGATAAGAGGAGCCGCCAATAAGGCTAACGGCAGAAGCAGCAAAAGCAATTTCCGGATATGTATTTTTTTCAGATAAATACCGTATACCAGCCATAAAAGCAGATAAACCGGAAGAACAATATAGATCAGGGCATAGGTATAGAGGGAAAGCCCCAGGACAATGCCGGAAATCAGATAATACTGGCATTTTTCCGTTTCCAATGCCTTAACGGTAGTATAAAGAACCAAAATAGAGGCAGAAAGCATCAGATGACTTTCCAGGCCAAATCGCTGCGTCATCGTAAAGATCGGAAGAACAGCATACAGGCAGAGAAAGAGGTAGGAAACCCCTTTTTCTTTCCATTTTCCGGATGCGTATAAGAAGCCGAACAGAGCAGCTAAGAACGCAGACAGGGCAATACTTGTACGAACCATCAGCTTTGAAGCGCCAAATAATCGAAACAAAACGGCTGTCAAATAGGTATAAAGCGCATTCTGTCCGTCTCCATAATTGATAAAATAAACCGGATAGCTTTTTATATATCGATCAACACCATAGGTTGCGATACTATAAGCATCATAAGCTGCGCCCGCTTCATCCACATTCAGGCCATAGGGAATCTCTGTCAGCTTATATAGATGGACAAAAGCAATTATGATAATGACAATAACAAGAAAAAAATACCAGAATATGTTTTGTTTATCTGTTTTTCTGCCCATATTCCACCAGAATCCCCTTTTCCCTGCAAACCTTTACCGCCTCCACAAATTCCTTTCGGGTAAGCTCTCCAATCAGGCGTTTGCGAAACCAGATTTATACAATATTATAGAGTCGCAATATATCAAAGTCAAGGCGGAACTGGTTACAAAATGACTATGATTCTTTATAATATGCTGCTGATGGAAGCCAGGGAATCCCGAAACGCCTCTATACAGCTGTCTATCACGGTCTCATCCATGGGGGTGGACAGTGCGATCAGGCCCCGGGGCGCCAGAAAGATGCCTCTCCTTAGCATTTCCAGATGAATTATCCTGCACAGCTCCTTGTTTTCCAGCGTTACCTCCGTATAATTGCGGGGAACACCCTTCACAAAATGGTAATTCAGAAGGGAGCCTGCCCTTGTGACGCATCCCTCCATGCCCGCAGCTCTGATGCCATCCTCCATCCCGGTCTGCAGACGCACTGCCAGCTGTTCAAGACGGTCACAGTCGGCCTGCCGGTACTGGATCAATGCTGCATAGCCCGCTGCCATG
>CALWLO010000204.1 GCA_944381545.1 uncultured Acetatifactor sp.
AATCCCTTGCCGAAGCTTCCCTTATGCCCATCTGCCTGTCTTGGAGGCAGAAGCGTTTCCACCGGCTCGTCATAGGCAAACATCCCCGGCTTTTTCCCTGCGGCCCTAAAACAGGTCTCATTGATCCCGATCTCCCTGACTGCCACCCGTCCTGCATATGCCGCACCGGGATAAAAGAGCAGGCCCTTTTTGGCCCATCCGAAGGTCACCGTCAGATCCGCACGCACGGCAACTCCCATGATCTTTCCGCTGCCGGCATGTACGCCGCTTGGAACATCCACAGACAGTTTAAAGCCTTTTCTGTTGTTTATCTCCGTTATAATCTCCGCATATTCCCCCTGCACCTGCCGGGAAAGGCCGATGCCGAACAGGGCATCCACAATTACAGTATATTCTCCCTCCGGCCAGTTACTGACAATCCGCACCGGATAATAGCTGATAAATTTATTTTGCCTCTCCCACTCCCGGGTACATTTTCCGGCACAGCCGGTCTGATATACCGTCACCTGCCAACCCTCCAGGGAAAGGATTCGGGCCACTGCCATACCGTCGGCCCCATTATTTCCGCTTCCGGCTACCACCAGCAGTTTTTTCTCTCCTTCTGACAATTTCTGACTCCTGGCATAGGCACGGATTTCTTCGGCTACAGCCAATGCCGCTCTCTCCATCAACGTAAGCGCCTCAATCCCCATGGTGTCTATAACAATCTCCTCATACTGTTTCATTTCCTGTGCATCCACCACATATTTCATTGCTATACCCCGCATATAATTCAAGGGACCGTTACGGCGCAACAGTCCCTCCTGGCTCCAATGGATTATATTTCATATCAAAAATATCTATGACGTCTGCCCCAAACAGGTCATGCATATAGGAATAGATCTGCTTGTTCTGATATTCCATCTCCTGCTTGCGTACCAGATTCTTCTTAAGCTCAATACGGATATCCGTTATCCACTGGGTAATCTCTGCGATCTGCTCCGTATTCTCCTGCATACAGTTATAGCAATACCTCATGGTGGCAAGCATCAAAGCATGATTGACTTCGTTGATCTGCCCCGGCAGTTCCAGCAGCTCCTCCTGATAGCTTTCCAGCTTCTCATTGCACTCCTCAATCAGACGTTTATGCTCATCCAGCCGCTTTTCCAGCGCCTTCCCGGTAGCCTGTTCCCATTCATCCGCCATGGACACAATTTCTTCCATCAGCTTTTTCTTAAGCTTTTTGATGTTTTTGGAATCCACATTCAGCTTGCCCTGGCGCTTTAACAGATCATTAAGCTGCTTTTCCAGCTTCGGGATCTCCCCCGTCTTTGTCAGGTCAGTAAACAGCTTATACCATTTATTATCCAAAGTAAGTATCGGTACTCTTTTATCTGACAGTGCTTTCTCATATACCTCTGATTTGTCTTTCACCGCACATCCTTCCTTTCACCGGTTGCCGCCCTATTGTCCGCTTTCCTGAAGATATCTGTTGATATTATAGGAAAGCTTCATCAGGCTGTCTGAAAGGTGTACACTCTCCACCTGAATTCCCTCCGGCACATTCAAATCCACATGGGCAAAATTCCAGATAGCCCGAATCCCGTTATTCACCAAGCGTTCCGCCACTTCCACTGCACCGGTCTTGGGTATTGTCAGCACCGCAATATCCACATCATTTTCCCGGATAAACTGCTCCATCTCCTCCATGGGCTGCACCCGGATCCCCCGGACTTCCTTGCCCACCAAGGCAGGATTCTTGTCAAACATGCCGCTGAAAATAAAACCTCTGCGTTCAAAATTCAGATAGCCCCCCAACGCCTGCCCCAGATTGCCTGCGCCGATAATAATAAAACGATGGGTGCGATCCAGCCCCAGGATCTTGCCGATCTCCTGATACAGATATTCCACATTGTATCCATAACCCTGCTGTCCGAAGCCGCCAAAATTATTGAAATCCTGCCTGATCTGGGAGGCCGTCACCTTCATCAGTTCACTGAGTTCCTGAGAGGAAATCCGCTCTACGCCCTCATCCTTCAGTTCCCCCAGATATCGGAAATACCGGGGCAGACGCCCAATCACAGCCTGGGAAATCCCTTTTTCTTCCATGATAATCCCCCTTGCATATCGAAAGCCCTGGCTGACGATACGGCATAAATAGAATTAAATTATTTTCATTATATCTGAATGTTAAAAATATGTCAATGAATTAGCAGAAAATGAGGTGGGCAATATTTCACCCACCTCAAAAATTATTTTAGAATTTCTATTTTCTGATCATCACTGAATTTTAAACCGCTCTATGGATTTCTCCAGCTGGAAAGCATCCTCTCTAAGCTCTTCCACCTCCTTCTTCAGATTTTCAATCACAGAAACCTGTTCTCCAATGGTGGCGGTAACTTCTTGCGTGGATGCTGCTACCTGTTCGGAAACAGAAGAAATATTCTGGAGGGAAGTCTGTACATTTTCCTTTTCCTGTACACTTGTCTCCAGCTTCTCCATAATGACCCGGATTCCCTCAACCAGTTCGCTGACACAGCTCTGAATCATGCCAAATACATTCACTGTCTCATCCAGCGCCTTAGCCTGTTCATCTACCATTTCCGACGCTCTCTTCGCAGAAACGGTAGTTCTGTCGGTAGTCTTTCCGATATTCTCTACAATACTCTTAATTCTGTTGCCGGAATCCTTAGACTGATCTGCCAGCTTTCTGATTTCCTCTGCAACTACTGCAAAGCCTCGGCCCGCCTCCCCTGCCCTGGCAGCCTCTATGGAAGCATTTAAGGATAACAGATTGGTCTGCTCCGCTATGCTGTTAATCACATCCACGAAGCTCTTAATTTCCTCAGAGCTCTTCTGTACATCGTGAATATCCTCTGCAAGCACCCTGGTGATTTTTACTGTGGTATCAGATTTCTGGGTTAAATCCTGCACAATAACCTTACCCTTTTCAACCGCATCAATTGCCTTATCTGCAGCCCGTCCCATAAAGCCGGTTTTGTCCGTTACGGCATTGATGTTCTGCGAAAACGCAATCATATTTTCATTACTATTCTCGGTATCCTCCGCCTGACTCTGTACCCCTAAAGCCACTTCATCCATAGCGCAGGCCACATCCTGCATAGAAGTATTAATAGCAGCCGTCTTATCAGAAACGCTTCCCGAAAGGGTATTTACCTTGACTCCAAACTGCTTCATATCCCGCATTAACAATCTCATATTACCAATCATGGCATTGAGACTCTCTGTAAGGATTTTAAATTCATCCTGCCTTTTTGTGGTAAAATCTTCGGATAAATCTCCCTGCGCCACCTTGGAAAGGCCGCCGGACATACTGCGCACAGCTTTGCTGATTCCCGTCGAAATAATGAATCCTATGGCAAGGGCTGCGCCTGCCGCCAGGAGAACCATAAAAACGGTAATGTATTTGATGCTTCTCACCTGGCCAAGAAGATTGCTTCTTGGAATCAGGGCACAGATCATGGCTCCTGTTTTTCCCACGGGGGCATAAATATACACATAATCCCTGCCGTCCACCTGAACATCCATGCTGCCCATTTCTCCGGCCGCCACAGAATCCTCATAGTATTTTGTCCCCGTAAACCACTGTCCTGCGGTTTCTTCCTCACCGGTCTCCTCCTGTCCCCAGACAGTGGTGACCTCTCTGCCGTCAAAGGATACCAGGGATACTACGCTGCCTTCGCCAAAATCCATCTGCGCCAGCATTTCCTTTGTGGCCGTCATATCAATATCCATAACAAGATATGCGTCTGCCTTGGCAAACTTCTGGAAATACACAAGGGAATACCTGTCCGGATCACTCTGCATATTTTCATCCAGATAAGTATGATATCCCATCCATTGATTCCTCTGGGTGGCATTCTCTACAAAATACTGCCCCTCTGCAGATTCCAGAAAATCCTCATAAGGCGTTTCCGTCATTCCTCCCGCCATGGTAGAAAGATAGGAGCCTCCCGCGGGGATAACCGTACAGCTGAATACATATGTATTGGTAGATTTGGTATTTTTAATGGTCTTCTGGGCGCTGCGGAACATTTCCAGCGCCTCACTCTCCTGTTCTCCGTAATATCTATCATAATAGGTTCCTACCTCTGTATTGCTAATCAGTTCAAGCGCCTTATCCGACACATTTTCGCAGATCAGATTACAGTAATTGGCCACTGCTGAAACTGTCGCCTCAGAGGATTCCTTATATTGGGAAATCATGCCCGAAGATGCGGTATGATAGCATACAATACCAAGAGCAATCA
>CALWLO010000205.1 GCA_944381545.1 uncultured Acetatifactor sp.
CTGCTGCTTGTGGCGAAAGATGATGAAATGGGCAGAATGATGCAGGATCTTGAATTGCTTACCAGAAGGCGTGCGTCGAGAAAACGCGCATCAGGAAAATAGAAAAATTATTATATTTGATTTGTAACATAAAATAAGTTACAATATAAAAAGTGACTGCGGAAAAATTATTGGTGACATTTAGGGATATGTATGAAAGATTTTATTGAAAAAACTTTACACCAGACAATAGAAATCAGACCTTATATGGAAATAAAGAAATTTCCATTGATAATAGAGAAAAATTATGATTTTTTTCAGATGGAGATCATGAAGCAGATATGTATACTGGCCAGACCAAAAGAAAATATCGGGCTGGTGGCATTGCGCAGACAACAAAAGCAGATAGAACGTCTGACAGGAAGATATTGCGTGATGTATCTGAAAAAAATGAATTACTATTCCAGAGATAAGATGTTGGAAGAAGGAAATTCGTTTGTATGGGAAAATCATCAGGTATATATGCCGTTTCTTGGTTTGATGCTCAGTCAGAATGAAATAAGGGAAATAAGTCCATGCTTTAAAATATCTTTTCTTACGCAAAAATTTTTATTTATGGCTCTCTATGGAGAATGGGATAATCTGACAGTAACTGCAGCCGCTGATAAAATACATGTTTCAAAAATGTCAGTTACCAGAATATTTGATGAATTGGAAAGTCTGGATATTCCGGTTTTAATTAAAAAAGGAAGAAGCCGTAGATATATAAGGACAGGGAGCAAAAAAGAAATATGGAATCTGATCAGGCCTTTTTTACGTACGCCATTACTGAAAGAGTATTATCTGGAAAGAGATATGCCGAACCTTTCCGTAAAAAGTGGTATATCAGGATTATCGGAGCTTTCGATGCTGGAAGATAATCCATATCCCACATATGCTGTAACAAAACATGAAATCAGAAAAACAGGTATCTATCAGGAAAAACAGATTCCTGCCGGAGAAATTCCGGCATGTGTGATCCAGGAATTAGGCTACTTTATCCCATTCAGACAGGGGAAGATAATAGATCCTCTGTCCATCTATATTTTGCTGAAGGATATGGATGATCCGAGGATAGAAACTGCATTGGAAGAAATGCTGGAGGAATATGTATGGTGAAAGGACTGGATATATTTTATGATTATTTTGAGGAATTCACGGATCAATATGTTTTGATAGGGGGCGCAGCCTGCGATATTTCATAGAAATGATATTTTAAGGATTGCAGCAGAAATTCCATTGGATTTCTGTAAATTACCTGAAAAAATTCAGGATGATATGTTGAAGTTTATAAGAAGTCTTAAAGTTACAAAAGAAGAACTGAAAAACTTAAAGATTACAGGAGTCAGGGAAGAAGATATTATAAATATTCTCAGAGATACGTTTGACTTAACGGAATAATCTTTAAAAGTTGATAACAAGGAGCATCCGTTGGAAGTAGAAAACAAAAAATATACCCTTCAGGATTACATAAAAATCAACTGGGAAATCTCCCGCCTCTGGGTTGCGGTCAGAGCAATGGACAAGGTGATCCGTGGTTCTCTTCCGTCGCTTCAGATTCTGGCTACGGCATCCTTCGTGAATACGGCGCTTTCCGTTTTCAACGGGCAGAAGGAAAGCAAAGCCATCCTTCTGCCGCTGTTTTCGATTTTCCTCATCATTCTCTATCAGTATATGAGCGAAGCGGTCATTAACCTGATTAAAGAAAAGAAATGGAACCGGCTGGCGGAAACCTGGCAGCCTGCTGTCATCCGGAAAATTGCTTCGCTGGATTACTGTCATCTGGAGAATCATGAGACGGAAGAACTGATCAACCGGGTCGGAAAGGACTCTGCCATGTGGATCTGGGGCGGATGCAATCTGCTTCTGTATACGATGGAAATGCTGATTCATGTGGGGCTGATCCTTTCTGTACTGGCCTTTCAGGTCTGGTGGAGCGCGCTTGCGGCCACGCTTATTTTTATCCCTCTTTTTTATTTGGCGGTAAAAGCCGGAAGAGATGTTTATGAAACCTCAAGAGCGGCCGAAAAGCATACAAGGCGCGCCCGGTATTTTCAGGAGGTATTGACAGGACGGGAAAATGTGGAGGAAAGGGTTCTTTTTTCCTACACAAAAGAGCTGAACAGGCAGTGGTACGAAAAATTTAAAATGGCCTATGGAATTCATTTCAGGGCGGAAAGCCTGCGGATCATGAAGATGAAAAGCGGCAGTCTGATAACGGTGCTGATTTCCGCTTTGGTGGTAGGGACGCTGCTTGCGCCTTTGCATGTGGGAACGGTCAGTATCGGTATGTTTATCGGTCTGGCGACGGCTGTGTTCGGTCTGGTACAGGATATGTCGTGGGAGCTTGCTTATATTGTGAGCGAACTTTCCAGGTACAGGGAATATATGCAGGATCTTACCTCCTTTTCCCGGCTATAACTTCTCGGAATCCTCAGCCTTGATTTTATAAGGCTTTCAGACTCTATCTTAAAAAAATCACCCACTTTTTGCCTCAAAGCACTTGACAAATCGCTCAAAATTTGCGGCGAAGCCGATTGATTATATTTTATTTCAATCGACTGGAGGCGATTTTTTTGTTACCTTGTAATCCTGGCGGCCATGCCGCCTATCAGGATACTTTCGTATCCGAATTCCTCAAATTTTACCCTGACCCATTTGTGCTTTCTAAAGACACATGGGACTATATCGTGCAGTTCTGGTATCTCGATCTTTCCCTGACCGATTCCGTTATGCAGGAATGCTACTCTGTTTTGGGCCCTGAACCAAGACTCCCTTCCTGTATGCTGCGTTCTTATCTGCTCGCTTTAAAACTCAAAGTGACTTCCATCACCCTCTGGTGCCGCATGCTCCGGGAAACTCCCCTTTATGCCATCCTCAGCGGTTTCCCTTTCGGGGACACTCCCGGTGTCGGTACCTTTTATGATTTCTTTTCCCGCATCTGGCAGGGCGACAGCGACAACCTTTCTCCCAAAGACCGTTTCCCTAAAATAAAACCGCCCAAAGGGAAAAAGAAAGGCGATAAGACCCCCTGTGATTCCTCCAGCGTTGCTTCCAGGCTTCTCCCCCTGCTGGAACGCTGGCATCTGAAACCGGAGAATCCCTTTTTTCTTATTTTCCGTCTCTATCACCAGCAGTTCCTGGACCGTTCCATCCGTGAGGGACTGATCGATCCGCAGCATCTGGCTCTTGCCGGTGACGGTACCCCTGTCCGCACTGCCGCCCGGCAGCGGAAAAAAACGATCTGCGATTGCAGGAAGAAAGGCTCTCCTTCCTGTCACTGCAAACGCCATTACTCTCAGCCGGACTGCAACTGGGGATGGGACTCCCATCGGGAATGCTATTTCTTCGGTTACCACCTCTACATGTATGTGGCTTCCGATTCCTGCAGCGACCTTCCCGTATTTCCGCTTTTGGAACGGGCCTCCCGGCATGACATGCTTTCTTTTCTCCATTCTTTTTTTACGATGAAAGCATATCTTCCCCAATTCCGGATTGAGAAACTCCTTCTGGATTCTGCCCACGATGCCTATGCTGTCTACGAATACTGCAGACGGGAGAAGATCACGCCTTTTATCGACCTGAATCCCGGCCATACCGGGCATTTCACTTATAAAGATGATTTCACGATTGGCGGGGATGGTGTCCCGATCTGCAGGCTGGGCTTACGTATGCACAAAGATGGATATGAGGCTGCCAAACACCGGGCGAAATACCGGTGTCCAAAAGCCGACCGAAAAAGGGGCTGCTTCTGTGAACATCCCTGTTCACCGGCGAAATATGGCAGGACCGTACACATTTTTACCGATGATAATCCAAGGTTGTTTAACATACCGCCAAGAGACTCAAAAGCCTGGAAAAAGGAATACGCCAGAAGGACTTCCGTGGAACGCTCCAACAAGCGTGAGAAAGAGGACTATAAATTAGAAGACGGCAGGCACCGCTCTACGAAGATGTGGTACTGCCGCCTCTACGGCATCATGATGCTCCAACACCTTGATGCCTGGGAAATGCCATCTGTCGAGGCATTTCAAAAATCATTATTAGGATTAGCCGCCTAATAAGGATATCTTAAACGACTCCATAAGATTTTTCAAGGCATAGTACCTGCTATGTCCAATGTTTATGTCCATTTTTCTCAAACTTCGCTTCCTGCACGATATTCAGTTGTCAATTTTCAGTTGGGATCTCATTCATTGAGATTCCGAGAAGTTAT
>CALWLO010000206.1 GCA_944381545.1 uncultured Acetatifactor sp.
GTAAGACGTGTTCATCTTTCCTAAGGACAAATGTATTACTCTTGCTGAATATGGAAAAGACGGGTATACTGAATACCATAATTAAGAAATCAACGATATTCTCCCGTGGGAGGAAAACACCTCCTCCCATTTATGGCACGACGGTAGATCTGAAATAAAACAGAAAAAAGGAAGCCATGTTATGGAAGAGAGAAAAGAGACCACATCCAGCGGACGAATCATTCCTCGCAGCGGCATCAATGACCGTATTCCCTATGAGCACCAGAAAAAGGCTATGGAATGCATGGACCGGATCAATTCCGGCTCGGATTTCAGCACCTTGGTAGTGCTGCCTACCGGAGGTGGAAAAACTTATACCGCCGCACTATGGCTGCTGCACAATGCTATCGACCAACACAAAAAGATTCTGTGGATTGCCCACAGGCAAATGCTGCTGGACCAGGCGGCAGAGGCCTTCCAAAGGTACGCATATACCGAGACGATCCCCCACATATCCGGCTTCCGTTACCGGATCATTTCCGGCTCCAGTAGCCACGGGAGGACCATCGATATCCGGCGGGATGACGATCTTCTCATCGTCAGCAAGGACAGCATTGGCCGGAGCCTGTCAGCCCTGGATGACTGGCTAGCTGGGGAGGAGGAACTTTTCCTGGTGGTGGATGAGGCTCACCACTCCACAGCAAAGACCTATCGGCGGGTAATTGACTATGTGCGCTCCAAAATCCCCCATGTGAAGCTCATCGGTCTAACGGCTACACCCTTCCGCACAGCGGAGGATGAGCAAGGGTTGTTGGGCAAGATTTACACGGACGGCGTCAAGAATAACGCGGTGGTGCATAACGATGTAGGCATTACCTATCAGATCAGTTTGAAGGACCTGATCAGCCGACGGATTTTGGCCAAACCTGTTTTTGAGAGCTATCAGACCGAGGAGCAGTACGGCCAAGAACTGGGACTGGAGGCTTGGGAGAGTATCCAGCATTTGGATACTCTGCCGGATGATGTGGCTCGGCAAATTGCCGGCAGTGCCCTCCGCAATCGTTTAATCGTAGATACATATCAAAAGGGGCAGCAGAAATACGGCCAGACCATTGTCTTTGCAGTCAATGTAGATCATGCAATCGCACTGAACGCCTTATTCCGAAAAAGTGGGATTTCTTCTGACTATATTGTATCGTCAATTCGAGATGCAGCTACCGGTGTGAATGTCAGCCGGGAGGACAATGAACGGAAGTTACAGGCCTATCGTGACGGAAAACTGCAAGTTTTGATCAACGTCAATATTCTGACCGAAGGTGTTGACCTGCCTAAAACCGGTACCGTTTTTCTGGCCCGTCCTACCGTCTCCACTATTCTGATGACCCAGATGGTAGGCCGGGCACTGCGGGGGCCTGCCGCGGGAGGGACGGATACCGCTTATATCGTATCCTTTGTGGATAACTGGGATGAACATATTGCATGGGTCAATCCTGAAAGCCTGTTTGACGGAAACAACGAGTTCTCGGACAATATGGCAGACCGTATTCAGCGGGAAGTCCGCATGATTTCGCTCTCCAAAATCGAAGAATTTGCCACCATGCTGGACAGCTCTATTGATACCACTGCTCTGGAAAAAGTACCGTTTACCCAGCGGATTCCTATAGGAATGTACGCCTTCTCCTACCTGGAAGAAAACGGTATGGATCTCTCCTGTCAGGTTATGGTATATGACAGCACGGCAGAGGCCTACCGTCAGATGATGGCGGATCTGCCTGCTCTTTTTGCCAGTTTTGGCGTCACGGAAGAATATCTCCCTGATGATGTCCTGAGGCAGATGGAGCGTCAGTGCAGGGATACCTACTTCTGTGGTGAGATGGTTCCGCCCTATTCTTCTGATGATGCGGTTCGCATTTTGAAGTACTATGCCCAGTATGAGGCTGCCCCTTCCTTCTATACCTTCGATCATATTGATCGCAGCCGCTTGGATGTAGGGGCGATAGCCAAACATATCTGGGACGAAGATATGGGACAACGAAAAGCAGCAGAGTATGTAGAGTCTCTCTGGAATCAAGGCGATGACAACCTCCTGCGTCTGTTCTTTGGCCGAAAGCTGTACTTTATGCATCAGGTGGAGATAGAGAAAACGAAGCTGGCCCATCCTGATACTTACAATGATACGCATATAACGTACGACACCATCGCTCTAGAAGATCTTCCTCTTCGTGAGATTGGAAAGCTAAATCCCCAGCGTGAGAAAGAGCTGCGGGATGGGGCTTTTGCCAAAGCCAGGACATTCCGAGATACCTACCGCTGCGCCTGCTGCGGCATGGAGGCGGCCAGCCGGATTCCTTTCCAGGTAGATCATATTCTTCCCATGAACAGAGGCGGAAAGAGCGTACCGGAGAATCTGCAGATCCTATGCCGAAGCTGCAACGGGCGTAAGGGTGATCAGTGATGGGTTTGCCCTATACAGCTCTGAATCTGGCAGTACTGCTGAGTCTTCAGGATTTGGGAGTCAAGGAAGAGGCGGCCCTTTTGGAGAAGATCTGGGCAGAGGAGCAGTCATTTCTCGCGCCGGAACTGGTTGCATCTAAGCGGACATTCCTGTTGGATGTGGCGTACTGGGCACTTTACCTTCGTGAAAAGCCCTGTATTGATCGAGAATTTCCCATGATCCAGCAGGATGCCGTTGATTGCGGTGCCAATCTCAGTAAAGATGCGTTTCTCAGTGATTTTTCAAATTTGGATCTGTACTTCAAAGGGGTACGTTTTCGCCTGCGCTTTTTCTCAGACTCCGGCTATATACGGATCAAGTTCCGCACTCTCTTAAAGGAATACGGATACCGTCGCCGCTCCGTCAAACTGCTGGAGCATATGGAGCAATGCATGGCCTTTTATCAGCTGCAGCCCTATCTGCGGGGAAGCCAGCCCTGCCAGCTCAGCGAGATATCCGTGGATGATATGGTGATATTTCGCCTGAAAGAACCGGATTGTACTTCTGAAGCTTTTTCCTGAGATTTCGTCTCTAATGACAGGGGGTGCCATCATTTGCCAGTTAAGACCTACGCGACATTAAGGCCTTCCTATTCTCTCTTGAAAACAACTTTTCTACCGAAAGCAGATACATTCAAAATTAACAGAAAAACGTTGAAACTGGAAGCATTTGCATAATATAAAGCAGTATCGTTTTGTGGCGATACTGCTTTAATATTTTATTGCTTAAGCCATAATTTTACTCATCAAATCAGCAACTTTGAGCAGAAAATTCAAAGAATCCCCCGTCTGCCCTGGCCCTGGCGGAGTTCCTGAAAAATCTATAATTTTTTAACTGTTTCATTGGCGCTGATTTGTGCAATGACGCACTTGATCCCAAATCACAGTAACAACGCTGTGAGTATCTCCACAATGCGTCAAAATTCAGCGGGATTCATTGCCCTGAAAAATCATGTCTGTTGCATCAGACGTATCATCATCCTTTGCTCTGCATCTGAGCTAGAGTTTCAAGTATGTGTTTCCCGATCGCTTCTGGGTTCCTATTTAACCCTTCACAAATTACCCGCAGACCATCAGGCGTCAGGAATCTTCCATGATCCCGGTCATAGCACATTTTCCTATAATCCTCAAGTTCTCTTTTAGTTATTGTAGGCATATGATCCTCCCGCATCAAAAGAGTTTTTTAGTTCCTTCCGGTTCCAGATATAGACGGTATAGCGTCCGCCGCTGAGTTTCAGAATTTCCCCGCTCTTTTCCATAATACGATGCACGGTGACTTGGCTGATGTCTGGGGCGCTGCCGGATAAATTCCATCTTGGTGATTTTCCATGGTTGTCCCTGATAATCTCTCGGATTGAGGAGACTGATATAGTTAAAATATTGGGGATAATATTACCGCTGTGGAGATCCATCTCCACAGCGGTAATATTCCGTCCTATTCCAACCGGATCGGCAACCGCTTGTCTGCTATGCGGTTGCATCCCAGAGTCATGGCTGTTATAAGTCTGTTTTACAATCAGATTTTTCGATTGACAACCCATGTATGGGGTTTCATTTTTCCGTCGCGTGTTTTTCCTTTTCTCGGGCATTGCCCAGGCTCCGGTCTGCCGGATGATACCGGCCTGATCGTCCGCCGCCCGCACCAACTGCACATGTATTCCACCTTCTG
>CALWLO010000207.1 GCA_944381545.1 uncultured Acetatifactor sp.
CAGGAGACCATAACAGAGGCGGTTGAGGGAGTGGGTCATTTTGAGCCCCTGCGCCATTATGCCGAGGTGCATCTGCTGCTGGAGCCGGGGGAGCCGGGCAGCGGCCTGGTGCTGCAGACGGATTGCAGCGAGGATGAACTGGATCTGAACTGGCAGCGGCTGATCCTGAGTCATCTGGAGGAAAAGCAGCATGTAGGAGTGTTGACCGGATCAGTCATAACTGATATGCGGATTACGCTGATCGCCGGGCGGGCACATTTGAAGCATACGGAGGGCGGTGATTTTCGCCAGGCTACCTATCGGGCGCTTCGTCAGGGGCTGATGAAAGCAAAGTGCCTGCTGCTGGAACCGGTCTATGCTTACACACTGGAGCTGCCCACTGAGAATCTGGGCAGAGCCATGAGTGATATCCAGAAAAGGAGCGGCAGCTTTGAGGATCCGGAAACCGCAGGAGACCGCAGCATTCTCCGGGGAACCGCACCGGCAGCTACATTAAACGGTTATCAGATGGAGGTAAATGCCTATACCAGAGGCAGAGGCAGGCTTTCCTGCCGGTTTCATGGTTATGCTCCCTGTCATAATGCTCAGGAGGTGATTGTCGCTTCGGGTTATGACCCGGAGCGGGATATGGAGCATCCTGCCGGTTCTGTTTTCTGTGCTCATGGAGCAGGCTTTCCTGTCCCATGGTATCAGGTGGACGATTATGCTCATGTGGATACGGCGGAAAAACTGCGGCGTCTTCTTCCTGAAGCGGAGGAAACGTCCCTGCAAAGCCCCCGGGAGGGACTCCCCCGGACCGGGGCTGGCGGCTCCTGGGATGGGCGGTCTATCAGTCAGGAGGAAATCGAAGAGATCTATCTGCGCACTTACGGAACAAAGGCATTGGATAAAAACCCCTGGAACCGGCCTGCGGCGCTCTCAAAAGGCTCTGCCCCGGCCAGGGAGCCGGTTTATAAGGGGACGCCCCGGCAGCAGGAACGGTATCTCTTGGTGGATGGCTATAACATTATCTTTGCCTGGGAGGATCTGCGGGAGATGGCTCGGGATAATGTGGAAGGCGCCCGGGCAAAGCTGATGGACATTCTCTGCAATTATCAGGGTTACATTCAGGATACGCTGATATTGGTGTACGATGCCTATAAGGTTAAGGGAAATCCCGGTACAGTGCAGAAATATCACAATATCCATGTGGTCTATACCAGAGAAGCCGAGACTGCCGATCAGTATATCGAGAAAACCGTACATCGCATTGGCAGAAAGTATCAGGTGACGGTGGCCACCTCGGATGCTCTGGAGCAGGTGATCATCTGGGGACAGGGAGCAACCCGCATGTCCGCCCAGGAGCTACGGCGGGAAGTGGAGCGCTATAACCGGGAGCTTCTGAAAGAGTGGCAGGGGTGGCAGCCGGAGGGCCGGAATTATGCCATGGAAGAAAAGCTGAAGCAAATGAGGCTACCGGAGACGGAGGAGTAGGACAGATAGCGCTTGAAAGCCAGGAGACCATTTCAAAGCAGAATGAATATAAAACCATAAATGACCTGATTGTTACAGTCATTTATGGTAGAAATGTTAATGACAGCAAGGAGATTGATATTATGTGGAGAAAGTTTAAGTCAAGATTTATCGGCGACAAACGTTTTTATCAATATGTTCTATATCTGGCAATCCCTATGATCATCCAAAATGCAATTACCAGCTCTGTCAGCTTCCTTGATAACATTATGGTGGGACAGATTGGTACCGAGCAGATGTCAGGCGTTGCGATAGTCAATCAGCTGATGTTTGTTTTTAATATCTGCATTTTCGGCGGCGTTTCCGGGGCCGGGATTTTTGGTACCCAGTTTTACGGGAAAGGTGATTACGAAGGGCAGAAATATGCTTTCCGCTTTAAGCTGTATACCAGTGCGCTGATTACCATATTCGCTCTGTGTCTGTTCGGCTTCTGCAACACCCAGCTGATATCCCTGTACTTAAGTGACAGCGGAAGTGTGGGAGATATTACCCTTGCACTTGAATACGGCAAGGAATATCTGGCGATTATGATGGCAGGGCTCGTTCCCTTTGCCTTAAGTCAGACCTACATCAGCTCCATTCGTGAAACCGGTCAGACTCTTGTACCTATGCTGGCAGGTATTGTTGCCGTAATTACCAATTTGATTTTAGATTATATACTGATCTTCGGCATCGGAGACGTTATTCCCGCCATGGGCGTTTCCGGCGCTGCTGTCGCCACGGTAATTGCCCGTTTTGTGGAATGTATTATTGTGGTGGTATGGACGCATATGCACGCAGACAAAAATCCTTACATTGCAGGAGCCTTTAAAAGCTTCCGTATCCCCGGAAATATTTTTAAAGATATTCTGATCAAGGGAACTCCTTTGATGCTGAACGAAATGCTCTGGGCCTCCGGTATGGCCGTTATCGTGCAGTGTTATGCCGTACGTGGTCTTGAAGTCGTGGCTGCACAGAATATTTCTTCTACGATTACGAACCTGTTCAACATAGTCTATATCCAGTTAGGAAGCTGTATCTCCATTGTAGTCGGACAGCTTCTGGGCGCGGGTAAGCTTAAGGAAGCAAGAGACGCTGATAATAAGATGATCTTCTTCAGCGTAGGCTGCTGCGCTGTTGTTTCGGTAATTATGGTGGCAGTCGGGAGATTTTTTCCCTCCATCTACAACACGGAAGAGAGTATTAAGGAACTGGCCAGAATGTTTATTTTCATCTCAGCGCTGGTTATGCCTTTGTGCGCCTTTTCCCATTGCTCTTACTTTACATTGCGCTCCGGCGGAAAAACGATCATTACTTTCCTGTTTGACAGTGTATATACATGGGTTTTAATCATTCCCTTTGCCTATATCCTTGCCAACCATACCTCGCTGTCCATTATTACTGTATTTTTCCTGGTTCAGTTTACGGAGATTATCAAGGTAATCATTGGATTTTTCATGGTAAAAAGCGGCGTGTGGCTGCAGAATATTGTGGACAACGGATCGACAGTTTAGATAGAAATTGGTGCAAAGAAGTTCTGACTGAGAAAGAGAGCTGCTAATATGAACGAACGAAAAAGAATCATAATACATATCGTGATAACAATAATAGGCGCAATCGCAGGCTTGTTTGGAGTGAATGCATTTAATCAATATATACTTATGAATATTCCCATCGTTTGGCGGATGGTGCTGATGATAGCGGTATATTTTCTGATTGCACTTGTACCTGTCTGTATCATGATATTTAGAAAAGAAAAGTTGTCCGATTACGGCTTCTCAAAAGAAAAGCTTGGATATCAGGTGCTTACAGGAATTGCCATTGCGCTTTGTATGTCATTTGTTTTTACGGTAATACCCCATCTGGCAGGAAAAAGCGACTGGGTGAATAATCAGCATCAATATATATATCTGTGGCAGTTTATATACGATTTTGTTTATGATATTATTGCAGTTGCTTTGGTCGAGGAGTTCGTCTTTCGGGGATTTTTGTATAAAAAGATAGAATTACTCTTTGGTTCGTCCCTATATGCAATATTGGGTTCGTCGATTCTGTTTGGCTTGTTTCATTTCCTAGGCGGAAACATTGTACAATTAATTGTAACGGGTATCCTCGGACTCATCTTATGTATATGCAAAGAAAAAATCAAGAATTGTACACTGCTGTCGCTTGTTATTGCCCATGGTGTGTATGATGCGTTGATTACCGTATGGCTGAATGTGTTTCATTAAGTAACATTATTTATACAAGGGGCGAATGCGCTCGCCCCTTTGCAAAGATAACCGTCCGATTCCTCCAAAACTCCATCATAATTTTTGGTAAAATTCCTTCACCAATTTACAACAGTCATTTCGTTATCTTCTATCAGATCAGTCAGTGATATAGCCGTTTCTTCCTCCAAAGCAGTCGAGAAAGAAGTCGCCATAAAACCTACCCCCAAATCCCTGTTAGAAAAATCTATCTCATGTAATGAAATCATTTTATTGTTTCTTCCATCAATTCCGATTTATTACATAAACTGGAGTATAATTTTCATTGTCCCTCCCCAAAATGCAAATTGAACAAAATCGCTGCGCGATGGCCTGCCAAGGCTGTGGCGCAGTTTTTGTACTTTTGTTAAAAAGGCAGTT
>CALWLO010000208.1 GCA_944381545.1 uncultured Acetatifactor sp.
GCCTGGGCCGGTAAGATTTCTGATAAGATAGACAAGCTCTGCCAGGCGCTTATGATTCATCCGGTTATTGTCCTGAAAAACAGCGGCATGAAGGTGGGAGCCCTCAGAATAGGAACAAGGGATTATGCATGGAAGAAATATATTGCGTCAGCACTTGCTGCCGGAGGTAAGATTGACAAAAGCATATTCTTTATCAAAAAGCATCTCCGGCAATCGCCACAAACTGTGGTCCGGGCGCTTTTGGTTTGCTGTTTATGCTCAAAGAATAAAGCAAAAAATTTTTAAGGAAGAATAACCTGACGAGGGAATGCGGTATGAAGAATATATTGATTATTGATGATGACAAGCTGAATCTGACTACGGCAAGGAAGGTATTGAGTGATGAGTATAAGGTAATACCGGTTATCAAGGGTGCGCAGGCGCTTACCTATCTTCAGAACAATGAGTGTGATATTATTCTGCTGGATATTAATATGCCGGAAATGGATGGCTTTGAGGTGCTGGGAAAGATCCGCAAAATCGAACATTGCAGGAATATCCCTGTGATTTTTCTTACGGCGGATAATGATACAAATACGGAAACACGCTGTTTTAAGGAGGGTGCAATAGATTTTATTGCAAAGCCCTTTGTTCCTGCGGTCATGCGTTCAAGAATTGACAGGGCGCTGGAGCTGGAGGAGCTTCGCCGCAGTCTTGCAGACAAACTGGAGCAGAAGACCCGTGAGGTTTCCGATATGAAAAGTATATCCCGCCAGGATGCGCTGACAGGACTCTGGAACAGAGCGTACACAGAAGAGACAGTCAACAAAATGCTCGAACAGGGTGTTAAGGGTGCGTTGCTGATGATAGACATGGATAATTTTAAGGCGATCAACGATAACTACGGCCATATTGCAGGCGACCGGACATTACAGATGTTTGCAGATACGCTTAGAAGCCTTTCAGACAAGGATGATGTGCTCTGTCGTATAGGCGGCGATGAATTCGTGGTTTTCAAAAAAGACGCAGCATCTAAGAACGTGATCGGCAGCTATGCGGCGGATATCATTTCCGATTTGTGCCATAAACTGGAGCAATGCAAATTTGAAACAAGGAACTCTGTTTCCATCGGCATTGCGCAGACTCCTGAGGATGGTGTGGAATTTAGTAAGCTTTATAATTCTGCGGATAAGGCGCTGTACTAGGTGAAACAGAACGGTAAGAATTCCTATCACTTTTTCAGTGATAAGCTTCAGGCGGAAAACGAACGCGCAGGAAAAACCGTTGACCTGAACTATCTTTGCGAAGTGATGAACCGTGCAGACAACGGCAGGGGAGCTTATCTTCTGGACTTTGATCATTTTCATCATGTCTATAATTTTGTTCGCCGGTTTGTGGAACGCAGTGGTAAAAATGTTCAGACAGTGCTGTTTACCGTAACGGAAAACAACGCTCGGGAGCTTGATGTTACGGAAATGGAACTTGTGTTGGAACTGCTTGAAAAGGCAATTCACACTTCCCTGAGAAGATCGGATGTATCCACAAGATATTCCAGTAAGCAGATTATCGTTATTCTTATGGATGCGAATATAGAAAATGGAGATATGGTTGCAGGCAGAATCCTGAACTGCTTTCATCAGCTTTATCAAGGCTCAGATGTGAGGATAGATTATGGAATTGCCTGTATGGAGAGTGCATCGTATTTGGGAAAAGAAGGATAAGAGCAGCAAGTCAAAAGAGGAGGAAGCCCCAGGCTCCCTCCTCTTGATTTTGATAAAAGGTTTAACCATATACCAGCACCCAGCTCTTCATCCAGCGCAGGTAGGTGTCCACATATTCAATGGATACGGTATGCCCGGATAATACCGGATAGAACATGCAGAACAGGGCAACGGTAAGAGCCGCATAAATGCCCAGAGCGGCATAATATTTTCTCTCCGGCAGCAGCTCCTTCAGCTGGAGAGCTGCATACATGAGCATCAGCACCACGAAAGGAACGCTGGGGAAGTAGTGGTAGATAAAGGTACATCTGCTCACAAAGACCCAGGGCAGGTATTGAGCCAGATAGGCAATGCACAAAAACAGTGCATTCCGGTCTTTTTTCTGAAAGACCAGATATAACATGTATACAAAAGCAGGTATGCCTGCCCACCATACCAGCGGATTGCCGAAAGCGCTGATGCCCTGTCTGGCTGTGTCTCCGATGATGCCGGAATAGTAGAAGATCGGCCTTATCATCGTAGGCCACTCATACCACAAGGAAGAGTAGGGATGTGTGGCATTCAGGGAGGAGTGGTAGTTAAACATCAGTTCCTGGTTGGCAATCATCTTGGCCCACAGCCCCGTCTCTCCGCTGACAAAAGGAATATAGGACAGCAGATAGATCAGTCCCGGAATCAGTCCGAAGAAAACAACACAGAAAGCCAGTGTTTTGGTCGTATGGTTCCGAAAGCTTGCCATAATCCGGGTATGGAGGATGCCGCCGGTACTGCCCAAGGGATTTTTTACAGCATATTGATATTCCCGATAGCGCCGGTACAGGGTCATAAAGAAGATCACTGCCAGACCGATGCCGGCATATATACCGGTCCATTTGCTGGCAATGCCCAGTCCCATGGCAATACCGCAGGCGCCCAATGGAATGAAGGTCTTTTTCAGCGGCGTATCGTAGAAGCTCAGCCGGCTGTAGCGGTACATGAAATAGTACATCAGCAGGATGAAGAAAGTCACGAATACGTCAATGGTTGCCAGTCTGGTCTGCGCAAAATGCATAAAGTCAAAAGCGAACAGGGTACATGCAAAGCCGGCTAGCAGCCGGTTTTTGCTGATATCCCGAGCAAGCAGATAGATTACCGGCAGCATCAGAACCCCCAGCAGAGTCCCCATAAATCTCCAGCCAAAGGGCGTCATGCCAAAGATGGCAATGCCAATGGACATAATTATTTTGCCCAGGGGAGGATGGGTTGTCTCATAGGTATGCAGGCCATGCAGGTATTCATAAGCGGTTCTTGCATGATAGATCTCATCAAAATAAGTGCTGTTGCGGAAACTGATCCCCTCTGCAGGGAAAGTGTCATTTTCATTAAACAGTTCCTGGTAATCCGGCGCATTTACCGGCATAAAAGGCATTTCTTCCGCATCTGCGAGAGCCAATTCCATCAGGGAAGCTTTGTCGGAAATGCAGGTCAGCCGCAGATAACGGCAGTTCTCCGGCAGGCTGATCCGTGACCAGGCGAAGACGCTGCTCATGGTGAACTGCCCATTCTCCCCTACCGGCTGCCAGGCATCGGCTTCCGTGGTTTTATATTCCAAGGTAAAGACTCTGTTTTCATAATATCCCAGATACCAGTACAGATAAGAGGCGGTCTGATCCTCGCCGGTATACAGTGTCACAGTGTCTCCCTGCTCCAACAGGCTCCCCGATTGGGGCGCTTTCATGCTGCCCAAATCGGTAAAGGCAAAAATGCTGTACAGGGCTATAATGGTAAACAGGATAATGGCATCCTGCTTCAGGAACGGTATCCTGCTTTCACTGGAGGCGGGCTCATAGGAAAAATGGATGGCCGGCGCCTTTTTCCTCCGTTTTCGGAACTTGAAGGCCACCAGATAGGTAAAAGTGGATTCCGTATCGGATACCTGGCGGATATCATAGCGGCACAGCGTGTAATAATAGGAAATGCCGCAGATGACCGTGCACGCAGATACCGTCAGGATCAATGGCGTCGTTGCACTATAATTCTGAGGGTCATAAAAGTATAATATGTACGCTGTATTGTACAAATGTATGATGGTAAATACCAGGTAGCACTCCAGAAATTCCTTCAGAGGCCGTACGGCATAGGCAAACAGGATCAGTGCCAGCGCCGGATACAGATAACGTTCATGCATACGGATGGAGAAAAGGAACATGGAGATAATCAGGAAACCGGCAGTGGTGAAATAGCGGCTTTTCCGGTTCTGTGCCCGGAAGAAAAACAGGGCGGAGAGCAGCACGATCAAAATAATGATGATCGTCCCCCAGGTCTCGAAGCTGAAAAACAGCAGCCGCGTCTCCTGAGAAACCCAGTTCAGACCAAAAAGCCCCCATAGGTTAAAGGCATTGACGGCTACATAGGGGTAGGATCCCAGGGTAGAAGTATAC
>CALWLO010000209.1 GCA_944381545.1 uncultured Acetatifactor sp.
CCTGGCAGCCCTCTTCCACAGCTTCTCCCAGCGCCTTGATATGCTCCTTCAGGTAGCAGATCCTGTACTCGTCATGTATCTGACCGTCCTCAGTCTTCTTGTCAAACGCTCCCAGTCCGTTCTCAGAGATGACTATGGGCAGCGCATAGCGGCTTGTAATCTCTCTACAACAGAACTGAAGTCCCGAAGGATCGATACTCCAGTCCCAGTCTGTGGTCATCAGATACGGATTGGCCGGATTTTTGTAAATCCCCGGCATCCCCAGCTCCTGGGCAGAGCCCTTAACACCGGTCGTGTTCATAGTCCCGTAGGGAGTGACTCCATCCATGGGATTGTACTCGCACACACAGCTCTGGTAATAGTTCACGCCCATAAACGTGATTTGTGATGCCGCCTGTCTGAGAATCTCCTTGTCTCCATCAGCTATGTCCGGCGCAATCCCCTTTTTCTTCAGATATGTCATCGCCGCAACAGGATAACGCCCGTATGCATATACATCCATCCACCAGTAGTTTTTCAGGTCATCGTAGTTGGCTTTTGCCATAGCGTTGATAGGCCTGCAGTCCAGGGCATAGGAGGGGGTGTAGGCAAAGCTTGCCCCTATCTGTCCCTTCCCTCCCATCTGCCGGTAGGCCAACACCGCCTTTGCATGAGCCATAAACGCATGATGATTGACCTGGTAGAACATTTTCTGGTCATCAAATTTACCCGGCGGATGCTGGGCTGTCAGCCATCCCAGCGAAGTAAATATATTCTGCTCGTTCAGAGTGATCCAATACTTCACCTTGCCGTCAAACCTAGAAAACAGCGTTTTTGCATAATGTACATAATCATCGATGATGCGGGGGCTCTCCCACCCCTGATACTCATCGACAAGGGCCTGGGGCAGATCCCAGTGGTAAATGGTCACCATGGGCTCTATGTTGTATTTCAGGCACTCGTCAATGATATCCTGGTAAAAAGCTATTCCCTCCTCGTTAACCTCCCCGGTCCCCTCAGGGAAGATCCTGGCCCATGAGACAGAGAAGCGGTATGTATTCAGCCCCATCTCTGCCATCAGTGCGATATCTTCTTTGTACCTGTGATAGTGATCCACTGCCACATCCCCTGTAGTGGCTTTGTAAGTCTTGCCCGGGATGCGCACAAACGCATCCCAGTTCGTCATCCCTTTTCCGCCTTCCTTCCATCCACCTTCAATCTGATAGGCGGCAGAAGCACTTCCCCAGAGAAATCCCTCCGGAAATCCTGCTGCTCTCATCTGTTCCATGTCTCTTCCTCCTTTTATTTTCGATTAACGTACTATCAGTATCTCATCCAGCTCCTTCACCGGTCCGGAGGCGGTGGCAGAGACATCCGCAAATTTATCCGTGTTGGATACGATAACCGGAGTCGTGATGTCATATCCCGCCTTCAGGATCTCATCCTTGTCAAACTCCAGGATAACTTCTCCCTTCTTGACTGTATCTCCGGAAGCCTTTTTCGGATAGAAATATTTTCCTTCCAGATTTACCGTGTCCATACCTACATGTATCAGCAATTCCACACCATCATTGCTGGTCATTCCGACTGCATGACCGGTCTCAAACATCATATCTATTTTTCCGTCAAAGGGGGCTGCCACTTCTCCCTTCTCCGGGATGACAGCGGCGCCTTTTCCCAGGATTCCCTGTGAAAATGTAGCGTCCTTCACCTGCTCCAGCGGGATGCACTCTCCCTGGATAGGGCTCGAAATACGGATTTCTCTTCCCTCCGGAAGGGGAGCGGCTGCAGGCTTGGCTTCTTCTGCCGGAATATCCTCATCATCCTCGTCCACAATGTCTTCAAAGCCGATCAGCATAGTGGCGATAAATGCCACAATGATTGTTATGACAATGGTAAGGGCTGCTATCAGAAGGCTGGCCGCTCTGTCCTCCTCCACATACTGAACAATCGTCACGATTGCCGGTGTTGCGATACCAAAGCATTTCATCTGGAAAAATCCACCAAAGAGTCCGCCTGCAACGGCTCCGATGCAGGCTCCCAGCATTGGTCTTTTCAGTCTCAGTGTTACACCGTAGAGAGCGGGCTCTGTAATACCTGCCACAAGTGCGGAGAATGCGGAAGAGCCTGCCACCTGTTTAAAATCTTTATTTTTGCTCTTTAAGGATACAGCAAGAGAAGCAGCACCTTGTGCCATGTTGGCGCAGAGCTCACCGATACAGATAAAATTCTCATACCCGGTTGTGGCAATCATACCAAGCTTTATCGGGGTAAATGCATGGTGCATACCAGCCATGACAACAAACGGATAAATACCGGCCACCAGTCCGATGGCGATAAAACCGAGCTGGTCATGGATAAAGTATACGATATCTGACAGGACATTGCCGAGGATTGCCCCCAAAGGTCCCAGCACGATCAGGGCAATCGGTGCCTCGATCAGCACCACCAGCATGGGACGCAGGAAGTTCTTAGTCACCACGGGTGTAATCTTATCTGCCAGCTTCTCCACATACTTTAGGGACCATACTGCCAGGATGATCGGGATAACCGAGTAGGAATAGGAAGCATAGGTAACCGGAATAAAGCCGAGGAATTTTACCACCTCCCCTGCCTCATTTGCATTACTCATCAGAGAAATAAAATTGGGATGGAGCATGATAAGCGCAATGCTGGCCGCATAGTACATATTTGTCCCGAATTTCTTTGATGCAGAAATGGCAATCAAAACAGGCATAAAGAAAAAAGCTCCGTCTCCCATAACGCTTAACAGGTTATAGGTATTCCCTTCTGTATCAAGCACACCTATCATGGGCAGTAGCGTCAAAAGCACCTTGATCATGGCTGCGCCGATGATTGCTGGAATAACCGGCGCCATAATACCGGAAATCGTATCCATCAGCATAGAGACGATTCCCTTCTTTTCCTGCTTCTGGGGTGCCTTCTTCGGAGCCTCGTTTGAGAAGTTGCCAAGCTTATTCAACTCTGCAAAGACATTGGCCACGTCATTTCCTATGATGATCTGGTACTGTCCTGCCTTCTTCATCACTCCCATAACGCCTTTTGTCTTTTTCACTGCCTCGTCGTCCACAATGGACTCGTCTTTCAGCGTGAATCTTAGCCTGGTCATACAGTGTACAAGGCTGATCACATTTTCTTTTCCTCCTACACGCTGCAGGATTTTCTTTGCAACACTTGCGTAATCCATATCTTCACCTCATTAGAATAATTAATATATGTATCCCGGAAGTATCCGGAAAAAGAAAGACCTAGCCTTAAAGAGCACATTTTCCCGGGAAATGTGCCCTTCAGGGCCAGGTCTTGCTTAACTGAATAATAACAAACCTGCGAACTAGCGGTGCTGTTCGTCCAGTATTCTCTTTATATGAATCAGCAGATACAGCTCCTCATCTATGCTGATCCGGTATCCGTACTGCTTTTCAATGAATCGGGCCACCTTTTCCACCCCCGTATAGGCATGCCCGTTTTGTGCCACCATTGCCTGGTATATCTCCTCCATGCTATCTTGATAAACCTCACCGTCCAGGGCTCTGGCTGAGAAGAATTTTAAATGTGTCAGAAACCTCTGATAGGACACAGAATCCTCGTCAAATTCAATCCTGAAATGTATTTTTACAATCTTGATAATGGCATTAATTAGCTCTGTCATCTTCTGCACATCTGAAACCTCGCTGCTCTCAAGCTCTGAGGATATAATGTGCATGGCGATAAATCCCGCCTCGTCTTCTCCCAGATCAATATCTGTCGTCTTCCGTATCCACTCAATGGCCTCCTTGGCCACCCTGTATTCCTGTGGATAAAATTTTCGAATTTCGTGTCGCATCAGATTCTTAAGGCTGATTCCGCTCTGGTATCTCTCCACAGCGGAATTGATGTGATCTGTCAATGTCACATAGAGGGTATCTCTCACCTTCAGTCCTGCTTCTCTAGAAGCATTGACTACCTTGTCGGCAATCTCCAGATATTTCTCCGAGATTTCTCTCACCACCTGCTGGAGCCTGTAATTATCCTCCGCACTCTTCAGACAATAAATCTTCTCCACGTGGGACTTGTCCAGCTCTTCGCCCTTTTTCTTTTTAAAACCAATCCCGGCGCCGGTATTGATAATTTC
>CALWLO010000210.1 GCA_944381545.1 uncultured Acetatifactor sp.
CCGGAGCCCACGATAGCGCCGCCCCTGATGGATGAGCCCTTGACCTGGGAGGCAGAGCGTACTCCCGATCCTAACCAGCCCGCAGCGGCGGATCCGGATAAAGCCAGCACGCAGATTGATATATATGTGGTAAAAAGCGGTACTGCGGCAACCGGTTATGTGGTTCCCGACAGGGAAACCGTACAGGCTCCCCAGGAACTGTCTGATAAGGCGGGATATACGCCGGTAACGGATACCACCACGCAGTTAGACAGCGAAGAAGCGGATAAGATCGAAGAGGAGCTGAGTACCGGGGAGAGCGGCGAGGGCTTAAGCTTTGACAGCCTGATGTATCCTTATTATCAGATGCTGGATGAGACGGGGCAGGCTCTGTACCGCCAGATCTATGCCAATGCAGATAAGCTGAATAAGACCTTCAAGCCCTGTCGGGATATCACGATAAATAATCTGAAGACCGTGTTCGAAGCAGTATATAATGACCATCCGGAGCTGTTCTGGCTGGAGACAGGGTATGGCTGCCGTTACGGCAGGAACGGTTATTGTGTGGAGATTACCCTGCAGTTTAACGAGACGGCAGAGGATTTGGGGGACTCCAGAATTACCTTTGAGACCAGGGCAAACAGTATCTTGGACAATGCCCGGAATCTGGCGGATGATTATGAGAAGGAAAAATATGTCCATGACAGTCTGCTGAAGCTTGTGGAGTACCAAAACGGAGCGGCTATGAGCCAGAGCGCTTACAGTGCGCTGGTAAACGGCAGGACTGTCTGCGCTGGCTATGCCAGGGCGTTTCAGTATCTGCTGCAGCAGTTGGGGATTCCCTGCTATTACTGTACCGGATATTCCGGACAGAACCATGCCTGGAATATCGTCTGCCTTTACGGAGATTACTATAATGTGGACGTTACCTGGGATGACACAGAGTCTGGAACCTATCAGTTTTTCAACAAGACGGATGCGGACTATGCAGCCACCCATGTGAGGCGCAGCCTGTCCCGCCGGCTGCCGGCCTGCAACGGTACCATATACCGGAATCTGGAAGATGAATCCGGGGACAATATCCCCCTGGCGACCCAGTCCCCTGCCGCCACGCCGGATCCATTGCAGATCTCGCCGCAGCTGGAAGCGTATTATCAGGAATGCGGCCAGCAGATCATTGATACAGGCCTGGGGAGCTTCCGTTTTGAAAAGGACATTGACGCCGGACTTTGGGAGGAGCTGTGGGAGGCCTATAATAACGGCAGGATCTCGGACAGCTTCCTGATCAGAGCCATAAACCGGCTGGGAGGCAGCGCCTGCAGCGTGCACATTGTCTGCCAGGAGCTGACAAACGGGCAGTACCGCCTGAGCCATACCGTCAATATATGGTGATCTGTGTTAGAGAAAAAGACATTCCCGGTGAATGTCTTTTTTTCTGGCGGCAAATCCTGCAAAGCAGGATTCTTTTTTTGTGGAAAGAAAAAGGCATATCTTACTTGTCCCATCATATATTGAGATAAGGAGGTGCGGGGATGGTTACATATCTGACAGAAATTTTTCCTGCAGCATACCGAACATGCTTTAAAACGGCAGAAAAGAGGGCGGAGCTGGTCAGTGAGATCAGGCTGCGGATGGCGCAGCCGGCAATTCTGATGGAGGGAACCAGGGAGTTTTTCCTGAGCGAGGACGGGGGTTATACGGAGAATATGGAGCTGGCATGGCATCCGGACAGACAGGCCCTCAGGGAGATCGTCAGTCACCTGTGCCAGTATTCCCTGTATGCTTATGAGGATGAACTGCGCCAGGGCTATATCACCATTGAAGGCGGTCACAGAGTGGGCTTTGCAGGGCAGACAGTGCAGGAGGGCACGGGCGCAGTCCGTACGATTAAGCATATTTCCGCAATCAATATCCGGATTGCCCATCAGATTCTGAAAGCGGCGGATCCGGTATTGCCATATGTTTATACCCAAGGGGCGATACGCAATACGCTTATCGTATCTCCGCCGGGCTGCGGCAAGACCACTCTGCTACGGGATCTGGTGAGGCAGATCTCAGGCGGCAACAGCTATGGGCCGGGACGGACAGTGGGGATTGTGGATGAACGTTCAGAAATTGCAGGCTGTTATATGGGACAGCCCCAGAATGATCTTGGCCCCCGCAGTGATGTGCTGGATGCCTGCCCTAAGGCGCTGGGAATGATGATGCTGCTGCGCAGCATGTCTCCGGCAGTATTGGCGGTGGACGAACTGGGCAGTGCAGAGGAGATCCGGGCGATGCGGGTAGCGGCCTCCTGCGGCGTCAGTCTGGTGGCTACGGTGCATGGTATGGACATGCTGGATGTACAGGGGAAGCCGGAAATGGGAGCGCTGCTGCGGGAGGGGATATTTACCTGTATGCTGGTGCTGGGGCGTAACGCACAGGGGTGCTGCCGTGTCAGGCAGATACTGCACCGCAGACGGTCAAGCGGTATCTGGGAGGAGGTGGCAGGAGATGATAAGGCTGTTGGGATTTAGTCTGATCGGCTTAAGCTGCAGCGGACTGGGGATATGGTATGCCTGGAACCTGCGGCAGCGTCTGTATCATCTCCATGTCATGAACCGGATTATAGAGCTGTTTATCAGCCTGCTGCAGTATGGGAAAAGCACTCTGCCGGAATGCTGCTGCCAGCTGGCAGCACAGGTGGAGGAGCCATACAGCCGTGCCTTTTCGCAAATCTATCAGGAGCTTTTGGACAACCGGGGCAGCTGTTTTGGGGAAGTGTATGAAAGGATCATGGGAAAGACGCTGCAGGAGCTAGCGCTGAAGGAGCAGGACAGGCAGCTTTTTATGCAATGCATATTGGATCAGGGGGGCAGTGATGGGGAAGCCGGAGTACGGCTGATCCGGCGCCAGCAGGAGCTTTTACAGGAAAGGATTGCCAGGCTGGAGTCGGAGAATCGTGAAAAAAGCCGTATGGCAGTGGGGTTGGGAGCTTTAGGGGGGCTTCTGATCATTATTATACTGCTGTAAAAGTAAGAGAGGAATTTTTTGCGCTGCCGTTGGCGGCATGACAGAAAGTACAGGATGGCGTAAGAGGGAAAAGCATGGGTGTGAGTCTGATATTTAAAATTGCGGCAGTGGGCATATTGGTAACCATATTGAGTCAGGTGCTGAAGCATAGCGGAAGGGAGGAGCATGCTTTCTTAATCAGTCTGGCCGGGCTGATTCTGGTGCTGACCTGGATTGTCCCTTATATTTATGATCTGTTTGCTACCATACAGTCCCTTTTTGATCTGAACTGATCGGAAATAGAAGCATTACGATACTGTAAACAAAGGGGGAGCGGTTCCATGACAGAGCTGATTAAAATAGGGATTCTGGGAATATTGGGCGTCATGGTCGCATTGCAGTTTAAAGCCACCAGACCCGAATATGGAATTTATATGGGGCTGGTGATCAGCATTCTGATATTTGGTTATGCGGTGCGTCAGTTTGCCGGTGTATTGGAGCAGTTTGCCCTGATCCGTAAGTTTCTGGGCAGTGGGGAAAGCTATCTGACGATATTGCTGAAAATTACGGGAGTAACCTATATCTGCGAGTTCAGCGCAGGGATCTGTAAGGATGCGGGATACGGCGCAGTAGCGGAACAGATTGAGATTCTGGGTAAGCTGACGGTAATGCTGGCGGGATTGCCCATCCTGCTGGCGGTGATGGAGCAGATCCAGACCTTTATGCGATAGGAGGGGCCATGGAGGGAGTAACAATCGATGTGATCTGGGAGGAATATGGACTGGACCGGCTGCAGCAGGAACTGGCAGGACTGTTTCCGGAGAGCGGATTTTCCCTGCGTCAGATATTGACCCAGGTCATGCAGGGGGATGTCTTAGGCGCCCTTAAGGATGTTTTAAACGTCGTACTGGGAGATATGGGCGGTCATCTTGCGAGCATGCGAGGTATTCTGCTGTGGCTGGTGATGCTGGGAATGATATCGGCATTGATGAGCCATTTTATGGAAATATTTGATAAGCATCAGATAGCGGACATCAGCTTTTATTTCATGTATCTGCTGCTGACAGCCGTGCTGTTGGCCTGCTTCAGCCAGGCTGCGGAGGTTGCTTCCGGCGCCATGG
>CALWLO010000211.1 GCA_944381545.1 uncultured Acetatifactor sp.
TCGTGACAATGAGCCAGTTTTGCGGCTGCTTCAATTTCTTCCTGCGTGGCATTTTCCCGGCCATAGCGGATGTTGTTGCCGATGGTATCCTGGAACAAATATACATCCTGAAAGACCACAGATATTTTAGACATCAGTTTTTCCGGGTCAACCGTCTTTTCGTCAACACCTCCAAAACGAACAATACCATTCTGTGGATCATAGAACCGGGCAATCAGCCGTAGCATTGTACTTTTTCCGCTGCCAGAAGGTCCGACAATCGCTGTCATAGTTCCTTTCGGGAAACTCGCATTGACATTGTGAAGGACAACATCCTCCCCATAACCGAAGGTGACATTTTCAAAGATAACATCGTGATCCTTCGGGGCTTCTCCTTCGCCCTGCATGGTTGGTTCTTCCAGTAAATCTACAATGCGCTTTCCCGCCGCAGCCTGATAAGTAAATACAGGGAGCTGAGTAATTGCGCTCACCAACGGATCAAATACACGGGAACCGACTAAAAGGAAGATGATAAACATTGGCAGCTCCAGAGCTCCTCCAAGAAGCAGATAAGTACCGGCCATTGTAATCATTGAAAGCCCGATCTGTAAAAACGCAACTGCTATCAGATAAAACGGGCCGGACACACCTTCCAGCTTAATGCTTTCTTTCATAAAATTGTAGAACGCCCGCTCCAGCTTTTTGAAATTCGCCCCCCGCAGGTTATATGCTTTTATTACCTTCATTCCGGTCAGATATTCCTGCAAGCGGTTCGTTTGTTCAATTCTTGCTTTTGTATGTGCAGCACCGCGCTTGCGGTCAATCACACGGACACCCCAAAGGATTAAGAAGGTCACAGGAAGTCCGGCAAACATAGCCAGTGCCATACGCCAATCAGCAAAAGCCATTCCGAACAAAGCCAGAAATGCGACGATGATACCACTGATAAGCTGCGGCAAAATGTGGGTAACGCCTTCCTCAATCTGGCTAAAATCATTCATCATGGTATTTCCCAATTCGCCGGAGTCCTTGCTCATCAGAAAACCTAAAGGCAATTTGCGGATATGCTCTGCGAGGCGGATACGACCGTCCGCACTCGTTGCGTAACCGTCATGGAAGGTAGCATGAGTAGCCTTGCGCTCCAAAATATATACCACAACGGAAGTCGCTAAAATGCCTCCCCATGAAAGCCATAAGGTCTTAATATCCAGCGAACCGGCATCCCCGGCAAAGAAGGAATATATCGTGATAACAAACAGTGCCAGGAACATAAAAGAAAACAGATTTATATTGGTAACAACCGTCCAGATCACCGGCTTTTTCAGTTTCTTTGGATTTCCCGCCGTCACCTGATAAATAGGATTTGTCTTTTTCATGCCTTTGCCACCTCCTTATCTGTTCCTTTTTTCAGTTCCCAATCGGACGAAGCTGTGTAGGCCGCCCACATCTTATGATAGGTTCTTTCATTTGCCAGAAGTTGGTCATGGGTTCCTGTTTCTTCGATTTTTCCATGTTTGATGACCATAATCTTATTGGCGTTCCGAATGGTCATCAGCCGGTGAGCAATAATCAATACTGTCTTGTTTTTAATCAGTTCTTGTAATGCCAACTGCATTTGAAATTCATTCTCTGGATCAGCATAGGCGGTTGCTTCATCAAGAATCAGGATCGGAGCATTTTTCAAGATCGCTCTTGCCACAGAAACACGTTGTTCCTCGCCTCCTGATAGATAAACACCGCCTTCCCCGATTAAGGTATCGTAACCCTGGGGCAGCTTCTCAATGAACTCATGGCATTGCGCTGCCCTTGCCGCTGCATAAACTTCTTCTCTTGTAGCACCGGGTTTTCCCACAGCAATGTTGTTATAGAGCGTATCAGAGAACAGGAAACAGTCCTGAAATACGAAAGACATGGTATTCATTAAATCTTCCGTTCTCATATCCCGGATGTCTATGCCGCCAATCGTTATGCTGCCTTCCTGTACATCCCAAAACCGTGGAATAAGCTGTGCAATCGTTGATTTACCAGATCCGGAAGGTCCTACAAGCGCTGTTATCTTTCCCTGCTCAGCGGTAAAGCTCACATGATCCAACACCTTTGGACCATCCTCATAAGAAAAGGATACATCGTGAAATTCAATGGTATATCCGGCGGGCTTTTTGCTGTTCTGCGGCTCTGTTACCTCACTTGTGCTTAACACTTCGTCAATGCGCCGTACCCCTTCATTGATATTGTTGAAGCTGGAACCAAAATTATTAAACTTAAACACAGGTGTAGCAATTCCCGGCGCGAAGATTAACACGAACAGCAGCGTCATAGCAAATGCCATATTCTGCGGATTGCCGGTAAGAAACAGCATACCCACAGGGATGATAAATGCGGAAAGTGAAAGTACAAATACACGGAACAGGACATAGCAAGGCTCATAGTTGTCTGCATATTTCGTTGTCATATCACGGTAGGCAATAATATCATCATAGAATTTTCGGAAAGAGCGCACAGTCTGACCAAAAATTTTGATTGAGGGCATACCCCGCACATACTGAACCGATGATGTGTTGATATTTTCCATTGCATCGTAATATTCCTTCAGACCTTCTTTTGCCTTAGAGCCGAACATAAAGGAGAACTGCACAACAAACCCGACAATAATCGGCAGGATGCAGGCAAGGGCCAGCCAGATATTCAGGCTGAACATCACAATGACCATAAATACAATCACAGCAATGGTACTAATCATATCCGGGAACTGATGGGCAATGAAAAGTTCAATCTGTTCCACATCCTGCTCCGCAATCTGCTTTACCTTACCGATAGAGTTGCGGCTGAACCACCCCAAAGGCAATCCGCTGATATGTTCGGACAGCTTTACACGGATTCCATAGAGGGTACGATAAGCCGCGATATGACCGATCATGCCGCCTACATACATAAACACATAGCAGATCACCAACCCGACAATTCCGAATAAAGCCCAAAAAGTCATATAGGAAGTGTCCACCTGACTAATATCTGCGGCATTACGCAGAAGCTCCGTCATAACCTTATAAACTGCCAGATAGGGAGCTAACTGAAACAAAGCCGCAATCGTTGAAAGCGAAGCACCGACAATCATCAGAGTTTTTCGTTGTCCGGCCATCTCCAGCAAACGCGGGATGCCTGTCTTTTGCTTTTTTTCTTTGCTCATAATTTTCAACTCCTTTTACCGCCTATTCCGCATTGGAAAGGCGTTTTTTTACGATTTTATTTCCCCAAAGCACACCCAGACAGGTGAGAGTAACCGTTGCCACGCACAGCACAATCATGACCGGAACAGAAACGATATTCATGCACCATTCAGCAATTTCCAGAAGGCCGGAATCATCATTAACCAGCATGGAACGATAGGCGTCCTGCATCCAGATGAACGGTATGTATTCACCGAGAGCCAGCCCTACCAATGCGAAGGAGGAACCTACCATCGTTGCTTTGGTTGTACGCCTCCCCAAAACACTATAAAGGATTTCTCCGATCACACCGCCAGCCACAGTGCAGAAGAACATCATGCCATAAGGAGCCATCGTAAACAGGCAGATACCCAGCAGAAATGAACTGATTAAAATACCACCTGGGATTGTCAGCTTTGATAACATGACAACATAGACAATCCCACCGATAATTCCGAGGACACAGGGAAGAACCAATAAAATTGGTGGGAAAAATCCAATCGTAAAGGCCACCAGGAAGCCAATCACAACCCACAGCGCACTGAAAACGCCAATTCGGATTAAATCCTTCAATCTACGACTTTCTTTTGTTTGATTTCTCATAGCGACACACTCCTTTTTTAGAATGAAATTTGAAAATATTGAGCCAGGTTTTCCGGCTTGTACTTATCAGGGGAAAGATACTGTATCGTACCATCCTCCTGTAAAAGAAGAAGGGAAGAAAAAAGCTCTGCGGCAAATTCATAATCGTGGGTAATGACAAACACACACGCGCCACCTTCAGCCAGCTTTTTTATTTCAGTCTGGACAATCTTCATATTCTCTGCGTCCAGTCCGCTGGTCGGTTCATCAAGGTAGAGAAGCGGTAAACGGTTCATTTCTGCCAATGCAATAGAAAGCCGCTG
>CALWLO010000212.1 GCA_944381545.1 uncultured Acetatifactor sp.
CTCCGTGAATCAGCCTTGCAAACGAATCCCGTCCGAAAGCGTCGGTGCCGAGTAAGTGCTCCAGGGATGGGCCCAAAAATCTCGCGTCAGGATTTTGTTCCAGCGCCATTTCCTCATAGGGTGCAAGCACATCCGCAAATACAGCCAAAAAAATGACTACACCCACAATGATCAGCCCGATAAGAGCGGGCACATTTTTCCTGTACCTCGCCCAAGCGCCCCGAATAAAAGATCCTTTTTTAATTGTTACATCCTTCATATCTTTCTCCTATTTGTACCTTGCCCGCACGCGGGGATCAAGAAACGCATTGACGATGTCTACCAGCAGGAGACCTGTCATTAACGTCAGAGTAACAAATATGGTTGAAGCCATTATCATGGGGATATCCTTCATATTGATTGCTTGCAGAATGGTTGCGCCCACTCCTGGCAGGCCAAAAATTGTTTCTGTGAGCATACTGCCACCCATCATTGCTGTAAAGGATAGCGTCATTTGTGTTACTACCATCATTAACGCGTTACGCAAGGCGTGGACAACGATCGTCCGTGCGCTCGAGGCACCCTTTGCCCGCGCTGTTTTGATATATTCCTGACGTAAAGTTTCTTGCATGGCGCTTCTGGTCATCCGCTGATAATAAGCGGCGTTTCCAAGGCATAAGCTTAATATGGGCATCACATAATGAAGCGGCGTTCCGATTCCGCTGGAGGGAAGCAGGTGGAGCGTTGCAGAGAAAAGAAGAATCATCATAATGCTCATCCAGAAGCTCGGTATGGCTGCAATGAGCAGAGAGATAACCGATAGGGAGGAATCGAGCAGTGTATGTTCTTTCACAGCAGATATAACGCCCAGGGGAACGCCAATTAATACGGAGGTGACCGTTCCGCCTAGAGCGAGAATAAATGTAATCGGTATTTTTGCGAAAAGGTCAGAGAATACTGGCTGCCGCGTGAGAAGCGATATACCAAAATCAAGATGGAGTGCGTCCCATATATATAAGATATATCGTACGACCAGCGGCTTATCCATCCGCAGCATGGCATTGATGGCGTCCACATCCTCCTGTGCTGCATCCTGGCCCAGCATGATCCTCCCCGGATCGCCGGGCATGATATTGATTAGCGCAAAGATAATAAAAATAACTACGAGAAGCGTTGGTATCATAATAAGGATACGCTTTAAAACATACTTTCCCATATATCCACCCCTTTATAGCATGTTACCTGTCGTAAATATCCAGCATCCTCTTCAACTTATCTACATTGTCTAGCACCAGCCTCCTTCCTTCCCGGTGCAAAAGGGATTGTTGCTCTAGCTCCCGGATGATCTTATTCACAGTAACCCGGCTAGCCAGGATTCTTTTTCCCAGATTTTCCTGGCTGAATACTCGCTGAATCAAAACGCCGTCACCCTGTTGCTTCCCATAAATTTCCGCACAGAACAATAATTCCTGAATAAGCCTGTGTTCGGCGTCTTTAAAAGAGAGATCCGCAATATGCGCCATGAGGGATTGATTCTTGTGAAGCAGGTTGAAGATGAACGCCATTGAAACATCAGTATTGGAGGACAAATACTTCAAAAAGAGTTGCGCTGGAATCCGATAAAAGCAACTGTCTTCAAGTGTAGTGGCCTGATAAGGATACTCAGCACCGGCAATCAGCGCCTGCTCTCCGATAATGCACCCAGCGCCTGCATACATCAGGACCTTCTCGTTTCCAGAGGGGCTGGGGGCTGACAGAATGATTCTGCCGCGCTGTATGACAAAAACATATTTTGCTTGATCCCCTTGAGAAAATACGGTCATCCGCGGAGGAATGCATAGAATATCGCGGGTATCAAGAATGTTTGCCCAAAGTTCTAGATTGCCCTGCACGAAGGAGGACGTCCAGGCATCTTCAAAGGAAAAAATCTCCTGATTTTTCATATCATCTCTCACCTTTTTTGTACAGTATAACAGGGACAGGATTATAAAAATATAAAATACTTTACATTTTGTGTGCAAAATTAGTAAAGCAATTCCATCCGGTGTTTTGGGAGATTGTTCGGTGCAGTGTAAAGCGCAGCATGGTAAATCGATAATTTTAGAAAATTCTAGATACAAAAGAATCATCAGGACCTGATATGCCTATCAAGGTCCTGATGATTCTTTCATAGAGATATTTTGATGCCTTTATTATTGTGCCGGATAAGGCTCCAGAAAAGCATGAAAATGGCGCATTGGAAGTGTCCTGCCTCTGACAATCCGCATATTAGGGATTGTTTCCTGATCTTCGTACAGTGCTTTAACCGCAGCGATAACGTAGTCTAGATGCTCCCGGCTTAATTGGCTGCGGTTAACCGCAAATCTAACAACATTGCATACTTCTGCCTGTTGCTCTGGGGATTTTAGATCATACTCCATGGAATAATCCCCCAGTTCAGACGTACGGATTCCATAGCGACGAATCAACTCAATACTGAACCCCTGCCCAGCAAAGGTTTCATGACCTCGCTTGCCATTAAAGAACTCATCCATATTGATGTACACGCCGTGTCCGCCAGCGGGCAGGACCACGCCTTTAACTCCAGCCTTATAGAAACCTTGGGCAAGATATTCACATTGCTTCACACGCTGATCCAGATAATTGAAATCCAGGCACTCATAAAGGCCGACAGCCAGAGCCATGATGTCCCTGCCGGACATTCCGCCGTAGGAGTCATTGCCATAGCAGGAAATCTGCTTGACTTTCAGCTGGATACCAACATCGTTCGCAACGCTGCCGTCCTCGTTAAAGTCAGAAAAATTTTTCCAAAAGAGGCCCTTGTCACGGAAGGCCAAAATCCCACCCATATTGGCATGACCATCCTTCTTCAAGGAGGCGGTAAAGCCGTCGCAGTAGGAGAACATCTCTTTGGCGATTTCTGCAATAGATTTATCGGCATATCCATCCTCATTGACTTTAATGAAATAGGCATTCTCCGCCCAACGAGCAGCATCCAACATGTAAGGAATGCCATATTTGTGGGCGATACGGCTGGATTCTCGCAGGTTCGCCATGGAGACTGGCTGGCCACAGACAGTATTATTTGTAATCGTAGTGTACACCAAGGGGACATTTTCAGGCCCTAAAGCCTTAATCAGTGCCTCCAGCTTCTGCGTGTCCATGTTACCTTTAAAGGGATTCTTCTCATATCGCCCACCCTCAGGAACCTCCCACAGGAGTTCTTTATTGTACAGGTTCCGAGGGATGGACCCCATCTGCTTGATATTCCCCTCTGTTGTATCAAAGTGACCGTTGGAAGGAATCGTAAACTGTTTCCCAGGAAACCGTTCACCTAGGATTTTTCGAACTATCTCAAATAGGACACTTTCTGCCGCGCGCCCCTGTGGAAGGATAAAAGTATTGGGGCGTTCCAATTGGGCGGAGCCACCGTTGAAAAGGCCGCCCACATATTCGCACAGGTATAGCTCGTTCATTAATCGATTGATATCTGTACAGTTGGTACGTATCAGGTCAATCGTTCGTTTTTGGCAATCGCCCCGTTCAAAGACGTCCCGCAACGAGTCCAACAAAACGTAATAGCCTTTATTGCGCCCATAGGATTCATCACCCAAAAAGAGTGCGGACCACTGCATGTCTGTCATGGCGGTGGTGCCGGAATCAGACAGCATGTCGACAGTTAGCATCCCTGCCGGAAAAGCAAATTCGTTGTAGTGAGTTGCGGCTAATGCCCGCTCGCGTTGCTCGACTGTTGCCTCAGGAATGCTGCGTGCTACATAAGTAATGGAATGTGGTTTTTCAACTGGCACTGCATAATTTTTAGACATACAATTACCTCCATAATTTAGCATAGAGCTATATTTTTTGGAGATACCCCGGTCATCGAAAGCCACCACACAGAGCAGGCATCTTCGACTGGCGGACAGCACCATCGCAACTATATGTTGCAACGAAGACACTCTATCACAACTCATGCTACACTGTCAACTACTCTGTTTGCATGCCTTTATATATTGTATTGTGTCGAAAGATAGTTTGCTCACTCCTTCAATAAATTCTTCCTATATTTTCAACTAGTATCTTCAATAGAGGAACATGTT
>CALWLO010000213.1 GCA_944381545.1 uncultured Acetatifactor sp.
CTGTATAAAAGACAATACTTTTGACAGAATCTCGGGGAACCCAGTTGAAAATCCCTGCGAAAGCTGCAGGATCATCTGATATCCATACTCAGCTATCTGCGGAATACTAGAGGATAACTGCGTATAAATCATCGTAAACAGAGTGGCAATTGCTTCCTGTACTCCACCTGAATTAAATGCATCCGTAATCTGATTCACCGCATCTGTAGCGCTATTTGCTAACATTGTAAGCGGGCCTGATATTTTATCATAGATTGCTATTCCCAATGTCTCTGCGGATCCAGACAGCTGCTCCATAGCTCCGGCAAAATTATTCATCATAGTATCTGCGGCCTTCTGTGCAGATCCATCGCACGATTCATACGCTGCTGTTAATGATGATAAGCTTCCGCTTCCTTCGTTTATCAGAGCCAGCATACCGGAAAGTGATTCTTGGCCGTACAATGTCACCAGATAGTTATTTTTCTGTTCATCTGTTAGCCCTGACATTGCCGATTGCAACATCGAAACCTGATCCGCAAGAGAAAGCATTTCCCCATTAGAATCATAGAAAGAAACCCCCAGCCTGTCCATGACAGCGATCATATCGTCCGTTGGCTTTGACAGTCTGGAAAGGGCCCCTCTGAGGGTTGTGCCTGCCTGAGATCCCTGTATTCCTGCATTTGCCATGATTCCGATAGCTGCTGCTGTTTCCTCGATGCTTATGCCGGCTGCGCGGGCAAAAGGAGCTATGTACTTCATGGCTTCCCCCGTTTCTGCAACAGAGGAATTTGTCCGATTGGCGTTTTCAGCCAATACATCGGCCACATGCCCCGCCTCTGAAGCCTCAAGGCCGAATCCACGCAGGGCGGAGGCCGCTATATCGGAACTGGACGCCAGATCCTCTCCTGATGCAGCGGCGAGGTTTAGCAATCCGGGCATTGCATCCATCGTCTCATTAACTGTAAAACCTGCAGCTGCAAGGTTCTCCATGCCCTGTGCAACCGATGTGGCGGAAAAAGAAGTATCCGCACCCAGCTGGATTGCCTGATTTCTAAGTTCTTCGAACTCTTCCGCTGTCGCTCCAGAAATTGCCTGCACTCTAGACATCTGTGACTCAAATCCTGATCCAATATCAATTATAGACTGCAGTCCTTTTCCGGCCGCAGCAGCTACTCCAGCTAGAGAAACAAGGCCGAGGCCTCCAGCAACAAGCGACTGAAAACTAGAGGCGCTTTTCTCAGCTTGCCTCATTGTTTTCTCGAAATTTTTATCTTTAGCCGACAAAATCGCGACTACATTGTAAGCGTCTGTCACTGCGTGTCCCTCCTTACTTCAATAACTTTTCGATTCCAGAGAAGCGGCTCTTCTTTTTCTTTCTTCGGTTTTTCACTTTCTCAAGTTCCCTGTCGTAATCAAAAAATTGCTTAAATCTGCGGTAAACAGGTTTCTTCTTGCCTTTCCCCGCTTTCTTTTCGGCTTGTGCAGCAAAATTCAAAAATGCCTGTCGATGTTCGTGGAGATTCCGATCCAGCATCCTTAGATCTACAGCCTCCATTAAAATGTCATATTGAGCAATTGTTAGCTGATCCACCTGCGAGAATGAAGTAAACCCAAGATACCGAAAGCAGTTTATTGATATCTCCCGGTACTGTTCCTCAAACGCTACTGTTCCGCAATTTTCTGATTTATCTCTTGAAGCTTCGCAAATGCTTCCTCCATCTTCGTCACAAGTTTCCTGGTAGCATTTGCTTTCCTTAAAAAATCCAGTGTATCCTCAAATAGCTGATCGATATTTGTTTCCGGATCATCGATATAGGCATCTAAGGCGGCCTTTGTTACCCTCGGTTCCTGCCCTTTGTTTGCCAGATCAAGGACATCCACAAGCGTTTCAGGATCTCCATCAATTACCCCCGAAATGAGAAAGCGGGATCCATAATTTTTATCTGTTGTTTTCGCATTAGGATTCTTGATTTTGTTAGCTTCCCTCAGGAATCCCATCCCGAAGTTAAACTGATATACCTGCCCGTTAATTGTTAATTCCATCATGATTCATATTCTCCTTTCCCGCTGTAAGGTCTTACGCCCCTGTCTTTGTTGTATCCTTGAATACATACGCTGCCATCTCCTGCTGCTCGGTGGATACTGTAACATCACCTTTCGCTCCATCTCCGTTGATTCCGAATGTAAGCGATACCTCCACGAAATCCTCGGCAGAAGATGTTTTGTCAATTTCTGTAAGGTATCCCTGAAAATATCTTCCCTTAAATTTGTTTTCACCTTCTTCAGCCGGCTCATCCAGATTCGCTTCCCAGATCTCGATAAGATCATCATTATCCATCGCCTCTTCAAGCTCGTCGATAAACTCATCCCCTTTTGATAGGATTGACGTCGCTGCTATCTCCACTTCTGCGGTACCCGGAGTACGGATGCTGCCGTCCTTGGTCGCAGTCGAATCGGCATCCTTGCTCTTTGTCCTTTCATTCTCCGTCGTGAACGCGATCTGCGTGCCGTCTTTTGTTGCCTCGTTTTTTGCCACGCGGTACAGATATACGATCTTTTTTCCCTGTACTGCCTCTTTAGCTCCCGCCGCAAACAGCTGCAAGCCTCTCGGCGTAAACTCCGGCACGTGGTATCTTTCCGCAAGTTTCTCTTTGATTTCTCTTGATAATCTTTCTAAAACCATCTCTTACCTCCTATGAAAATTTAAACTCCACTTCCAGCAAACCGTGTAGAAGTGGAGTCTTTGTTGTGTTATCCGGGAGAATCCGCTGGTTGACATTCTGTATCATCCACGCAAAATTCTCCGTATGTTCCAATTTGTAACAGACTTTCTTGATATCCAGCAGCATCTTCGATACCGTCCCACGCTGTCTCGGATTGTTGTGCCAGACATGGATCGTCTGGTACACATTTCCCATCACTGCGCTTTTGGTCTGGGTATCCGTCTGCTGGTTATTTGCCAGATAAACAAAGGGATACGGCGTGTCCTCCGGCGGGAGGAAAGTATCATACACGTCATATCCCAATTTTCTAAGCTCTAATAATAATTCTGTGAAAAGTTCCTGCTGTGGATCCACTGTATCACCTCACTCCACCAGCTTCTTCATATCTTTTTTAAATTTTTCTCCCTGCTTAGCCAACGCATCCCCCATATATAACTGGGGTTCCTGGAAACGCGTTCCCCATTCCACATAACCGGCGTAATCCGCAGTGGCCGCGCACTCCGCGGTCATGCCTTTGTCTGAAATACTGAGTCCGATACTTCTCCTTAAATGGCCTGTATCGACCGGAGCGTTTCTCATGGCTTGCTTTTGGAGTTCAGCCCCGTTGTGTTTCACAATCTTTTTCACAGCGTCCAGATCTGCATTCTTTTTTAATTTCAACCGCAGCTCATTTACTCCGATCAGTTTTACTTCTGCCATCACTGCACCTCCGACACCACAAAAGTATGCTTCGTCCGAAGTTCACGGGAGAAGTCCACGCTGTAAACCTTCTTTCCCACTCTGATCCGGTCAAATGGATCTGTGTAATGAGTCTGGAGCTGGATTGTAAGGCTTCCCTGCTTCGGTCCGTCATAGACCAGTTTCAGCCTCTCCTCTCCGGTATTCATGACAGATGCATACCGCAGCGTCTCCTTTACGGTATCCTCCGCATAATTCCCGGTCTCAGGATCATACTCTCCAGAAGTGATCTTCTGGAAATACACCGGTGTATCGTATCTCATATCCAGCGTATTCCTCCTTTCGATGTATCGATATTCTTGGCATTCTTGTATGCCTGAATATCGTCCATATATGAATCAAAGTCCGAGTTCAGGAAGCCCGTGCTCTCGCCTTCCACTGTATGTGACTGGTAACCTTCGGAGCCGATCCGGTTGTACCGGACAATTGCTACCTCTGTAATGATATAATCCAAATCATCCCCTGGATCGATGCCGCCCAGAAGAACTATCAACCTTGCCCTGACAGAACTGAGAATCCAATCCAGCTTTTTGTCCAGTTCCTCGTCCTGCTGGTCGGACAATCCAAGCATTCGCTTCAAATCTGTCAGCATAGTTCCACCGCCTTTCTCATTTCTTTGCAGGCGTT
>CALWLO010000214.1 GCA_944381545.1 uncultured Acetatifactor sp.
GGCGGATCGTTTCCCGATGTTCCCAAGCCAATTCCTCGATTTGCTTCAGGGCTTGTTCCATATCCAGAATCAGCTCAATCTCAGCGCGCAGAATGGTAAGGACTGTATCTTCCAGGGCGGATTCCGAGATCCTGCGCTTCTCACACCCGCTATCCTTTTGGGTGGTGGGGCAGGTGTAGTAGGCATATTTTTTTCCGTTGCAGGTCACGGAATAACGCCTTGCCAGAGATCCACAGGTGCCGCAGTAGACCCGGCCAGACAAGGGATATACCCTATCGGAGCCTGGGGCCCGGCGGCCGTCCTCCTGCATCAGCTCTTGAACCAGTTGGAATTCCCGCACAGGAATAATCGGCTCATGGGCGTTTTCAATGCGGCTCCAATCGCTCTCGTCCTTGAAAATGACCCGCTTCACCTTGTAGTTTGGCGTAGTACGCCTGCCTTGGATCAGCACTCCTGTGTAAACCTCGTTGGTCAAGATCCTGATAACCGACTTTGGACTCCACATACTCCGGCTTTGAGATTGAAAAGCGGTTTTGTATTTGATACCGATGGAACGCTTATATTCAGCCGGAGAAAGGACGCCGCAGGTGTTGAGTTTCTCTGCAATCGTCACAGGGCTCATGCCCTCGACCTTCCAGCGAAAAATATCCCGGACGACCTCGCCGGCCACCTCGTCGATGATTAACTTTGTTTTGTTATCTGGGGCGCGCAGATAGCCGTAAGGGGTGTAGTTGGAGACAAATTCGCCGTTGCGACGGCGGCTTTCAAAGTTGCTGCGTACCTTGATGGAAATATCCCGGCTGTACGAATCATTAAGGAAGTTTTTAACCGGCACAATTAGACTGTCACCGCTGGAATAATTCAGGCTATCGTAATGGTCGTTTACAGCAATGAACCGCACGCCGAGCTGCGGAAAAATCTTTTCAATATAGCGCCCAGAATCAATGTAATCGCGGCCAAAGCGAGAAAGATCTTTGACGATGATGCAGTTGATTTCACCGGCTTTGACAGCCTCCATCATTTTTTGAAATTGAGGCCGCTCAAAGTTTGTCCCAGTATAGCCGTCATCGCAGAACTCAGCGATCAGTTTAATGTTTGGCTGCCGGACTGCAAAACGCTCGATGATTGTTCTTTGGCTGGAAATGCTGTTGCTCTCCATCTTATCCCGGGTAAAAGAAAAGTCGCCATCTTCCTTAGAGAGTCTAAGGTACTTGGCGGCTTTGTAAATCGTATCTGAGATCAGCATAGTATAACCGCTCCTGTCGTCTGAGGGATGGTCGGACCATCTATAGCGGCTGGAGTTTTGCTGATTTTGTCCGTCTCTACCTTAGCACAATATCATCAAGAAGTCCAGCTCAAAAATTTTTCCAGAATATTCAGAGAATCGAGAGCATATCTGCAAAGCAGTCATTCAGTGTGGCGCCGCCTTTGGTATAAGCCACGTTGACTACCACGTCACCTACCCGGAAGCAGTAGGGATTTTTGATTTGCTTGAGGTAAGACTGAATTCGTTCTGTTTGGCTCATACTGCTGTCCAGTTTGACATCTCGAAGGTCCACCAGTTTCTCCTGCTGTGTGGAAGTTGAATATTCCTGCGCCATTTGTCATTCACCTCACTGCTATCATATCCAAAATTTGGAATACCATACGAACAGAGGCTCGAAAAAGAAATAGAGACCGCCGCAGTATCGCGGCGATCTCTACTATCTCACACTAAAATTATATCAGGAACGGATTTTACATACAAGTCCCTGCTGTTTGAACATTTTGTGATACTGAAATGGTTGTGAGGTCTGCATACGATCTTGAAGGTTCATTTTCTCAAATGTTGACCAGTATCGCGCAATAAAAGCATTTAGAACTTATGTTTCAAAAACGATAAACATGCTTAAGAGTTTTTACGGTATCAATCAACCTGTTTTCTTCGTTATATTCTTCATAGTTAGCCTTTTGTGCGATATCCTCCATCTGGCGGAGGGTTCGGGCTGCTTCATTCCATTGCCCCCTCTGCCAGAGATATTCCATGTGGGCAAACAAAACTTTGAAATATGCTTCTTGGAACTCGATTTCATCCGGGTATCGGATACTCCATTTTTTGAGCCGGGCCAAAATCTTGGGAGGCACATCGTACTTGCGGTCTGTCTTATCCAGATACTTTTGGGCAAAAACACATGCGTAGGCGGTCCGTACCTTCTTTGAGCTTGGAAAGCATTCATAGTAATGTTGTATTTTAGTGGAAAGAGCTTTTACTGCCGCTGCATCCTTTTCCAGAACCTTCATATAGAGATTTGCTGTGGCCAGAGACAAAGTTTCAGCTGTTTCGACAAGGGGGTGGCGGAGAAGTGCCTTATCCAGCAGTTCAATCAGAGCTTCAGTTCGTTGAAATGTATCTTCATTCTGTTGGCGCAGCCAAGTATAGTATTCATCAGCTGCCTGTACAGCACTTCGGCAGATATCCAGATCGTCCGGATAGGCAGTCAGATAACCTGCGGCTACAGTCCAGTCCTGGTCCAGATGTTCCGGGTGGTCAAGGTATCTCCTTAGGTGGAGGAGATGGCCTCGATTGCTGCAGCAGAACCGTGCTAAAGCCGTATCATCGCGGTGTTCCGCAGACAGAGCATCACACTGAGTTAAAAAACCATCCATGAGATCCGCCTGCCCCGCATTGTGAAGGCCTGTACAATATGAATTTAAGACGTCGACAATGCGTGACTGTACCTTGGGATGATCAAAAGAATTTTCTGCGTAGCGGAGAAACTGATGACCACTATCCGACAACTGCTTCCAGTCGCAGCGCTCTGTCAGAACGACAGCAATCCTGAGCCATAGTTCCATTTCATATAGGGCGAAAGGAGGGGTTGCCTTTCCGAGAAGCATCACATTTTCTACGGGAACAAAGTCGGGAATCTGTCTGGTATGAATGAGCAGAGGCAGGTAAAACTCGAAGTAATCCAGTACGGCGTCTGGGGGGACGAGCGACATTTGCTGAATAATCGTTTCTTCCGGCCAGTCTTCTATGGCGCGGGTAAGAAAGTGATCCACGCCGTAAATGGAATTGGCTCGCACCAGCTTGGTGAATGGTATAACGTCCCGAGGCTTCAAGATGAATAGCACGATGTATTCTCGAATGATATCCGGCAGATCTGGAACGATAATCCAGGCGTGATCTGGGAGATTAGCCTCCTTTTGCAGGCGTTTCGCCTGCAGCTGTGCTAACCGAGCCAAATCTTCCTCTGTAGCTGCGTCTGCGGATTGAAGCATGTGAAGGTAACCTTCTTCAGGGTCTGCGTCCAATTTGACGTAAGGAGTTGCAAACGCAAACACTTCATAGTCATTCATGCCTTCCGCACGGGCTGTGTGTCTGAAAGCATCGAGAACTGTTTCGTCAGATTCATCCACTGCCTCAGTATCCCATACGACGAGTTCATCTTGTTCTATAAAGAGGTCTCCGAATACACTCTGAATTCCAGGGTAATTGTCCTGTTCATCTAAAAAGGCAATCAGAGCGTTACGCTCATTCAGGAGATATCCCTCCTGGCCCAGAGGATCGGTGATATTGAACCGCCCTGCTGCGCAAGCAACGGCCAGCAGTTTCAGATAGGCATTAACAAGTTTATCTTCCCCCAGAGACGCTTTCCAACGGTCGGTCTCTTTTGTTACGTAGGTTCGCAGCAGCTGTTTTACGCCTGTGATAGCTGTTTCGCTGGTTCGATGGACCCATACCTCAATAAAGATGCTCAGAAACAGGGGGCGACGGTAGGGCTCATCCAAAGTCTGGCGGTAGAAATCCAATATTTGATGGCTGGCATCATCCAAATTCCCCAAAAGTTTGGCCGCATCGGAAGCGGACAGGAAGAGCGGGACATACACCCTAAGATATTCTTGGATGTAACTGACCTCCTCGCTCTCTGTGAGCGCATTGATACGCATCAGCTCTGCAGTGTCTGCGCTGGAAGCATCGTCCAGGTATCGATATGCCTCAAACTGTATTCTGTCTGTCGGTGAAAATTGCTTGTACAGTTTTGATAACCAATCTTCTGC
>CALWLO010000215.1 GCA_944381545.1 uncultured Acetatifactor sp.
AGTCTGACCAGCCTGCCCGGGATACTGCCCAGCGCTTATGCCGGACTGCTGATATCTGTGGTGTGCTATGCCATCGGCGGCGGGCTGCTGGAGGTACTGGTGAGTCCCGTGATGGAGTCCTGTCCCACGGAGAACAAGGAAAAGGCCATGAGTATGCTGCATTCCTTCTATTGCTGGGGGCAGGTGGGAGTGGTACTGCTATCCACTCTGTTTTTCCGGGTATTTGGCATTGATAATTGGTACATTCTGGCGCTGGTCTGGGCGGCAGTGCCTGTGGCAAACGGCATCCTGTTTACCCGGGTGCCCATCGCCCCGCTGATCGAGGATGGGGAAAAGGGGATGAAGGTGCGGGAGCTGTTCGGCCTGCGGGAATTCTGGCTGCTGATGCTGATGATGGTCTGTGCCGGAGCCAGTGAACTGTCGGTCAGCCAGTGGGCCTCCACCTTTGCGGAAACGGGACTGGGCGTAAGCAAAACCTTGGGTGATCTGATGGGGCCTATGTTTTTTGCCCTGCTGATGGGCGCCGCCAGGGCTTTTTACGGCAAGTACGGAGAGAGGGTGGAACTGGATCGGTTTATGACGGGCAGCGCCCTGCTCTGTGTGGTTGCCTATCTGTGTATCGCACTGGCGCCGGTTCCCTGGATCGGTCTTTTGGGCTGTGGAGTCTGCGGCCTCTCTGTGGGTATTATGTGGCCGGGGACTTTCAGTAAAGCCACCGCTTCCCTGAAAAGGGGCGGTACAGCCATGTTTGCTCTGCTGGCGTTGGGAGGTGACATCGGCTGTTCGGCTGGGCCTACGCTGGTGGGATTTGTATCGGAAGCCTTCGGAGAGGATCTGCATAAGGGGATCCTGGCGGGTGCCGTGTTCCCGGTGCTGATGCTGGCCGGGCTGATGTGGATGCGCAGCCTCAGGCATGGGGATAAGAAGGCGCACCCGCATCATTCGCAAAACCGCACCTGAGGTGCTTTTTCGCTATAAATATTCATGGATGGAGAACCTCCCGCATATACATATATCAGTATAAGCGGGAGGTTTTTTTATGGAAAATTATGCAATGAATACTTATGACCTCTATCACGATATACAGCAACGAACCGGAGGAGAGATCTATATCGGCGTGCTTGGGCCGGTTCGTACAGGGAAATCCACATTTATCAAACGGTTTATGGACGTGATGGTGCTGCCCTATATGGAGGATGAACATGCCAAAACAAGGGCTATGGACGAAATGCCCCAGAGTGCGGGAGGACGTACCATCACCACAACGGAGCCGAAATTTATTCCCAAAGAGGCTGCGCATGTGGTACTTAGCGATGATGTGGAGGTAGATATACGGCTGATCGACTGCGTGGGCTATATGGTGGACGGCGCAGCGGGACACATGGAAGAAGATACAGAGCGGATGGTGAAGACCCCCTGGTTTGACAATGAGATCCCGTTTACTAAGGCGGCAGAGGTGGGGACGGATAAGGTGATGAATGACCATTCCACCATCGGCCTGGTGGTCACTACGGACGGCAGCTTCGGAGAACTTCCCCGTCAGAGCTTTCTGCCGGCGGAGGAAAAGACGATCACGGCTCTGAAGAAATTACATAAACCCTTTTTGGTGCTGTTAAACAGTCAGAAGCCTTACTCGGAGGAGACGAAAAAGCTGGCCGGACAGATGCAGGAGGAATATGGCGTCACAGTGTTGCCTGTGAACTGCGAGCAGCTGAAAAAAGAGGATATTCATAAGATCCTGGAGAATGTGCTGTATGAGTTCCCCCTATCCGTAATAGAATTCTATATGCCCAAATGGGTGGAGATGCTGCCCACCGACAATCGGATGAAACAGGAGCTGCTCGATCGTGTCCGGGAGATCATGAATGGATATACCACGCTGCGGGACTGCATGGAGCATCCCATCACCATTGACAGCCAGTATGTGAAGCGCACCAAGGTGGATCAGATCTCACTGTGCGATGGCTCCGTAAGGATCCAGCTGGAGGCGGATGACGCCTACTATTATGAGATGCTGACAGAGATGGTTGGCGAAGAGATTGGGGATGAGTATCAACTGCTTGCCAAGCTGCAGGAATTTGCCCGGATGAAGCAGGAGTATACCAAGGTGCTTCAGGCCGTGAATATGGTACGGATGAAGGGCTACGGAGTGGTAATGCCCATGAAAGAAGAAATCGTCTTAAACCAGCCGGAGGTGATACGCCATGGCAATAAATATGGGGTGAAAATCAAAGCCGTGAGTCCTTCCATCCATATGATTAAGGCGAATATTGAGACGGAGATCGCTCCCATTGTAGGCACCCAGGAGCAGGCAGAGGATCTGATCCGGTATATTAACAACACCGATCATGACGGAGAGGGGATCTGGGAAACCAATATTTTCGGAAAATCCGTAGAACAGCTGGTAAATGACGGCATCACCACCAAAATAGCGTCCATCGGTGAAGAGTGTCAGGTAAAGCTGCAGGATACGATGCAGAAGATTGTCAACGACAGCAATGGAGGTATGATCTGTATTATCATCTAAAAGGGAAAATGTCAGTCAGCAGTTGTCAGAGAAAGAATTCGACTGTAAATAGAAAGTGGTGAAGAAACCGTCACAGCTATGTGGCGGTTTTTGAATGGCGGAAAATATTAAAAAATCATAAAATACAGATAGAGACCGTTGCCTGCCGGATGAATTCTGGTATATACTATACCATAATATTTATACGAAAGAAAGCAGTTTTAGGTCGGATGAAATTAAGGAGATCTGGCGGCATGGGTAAAATATGGGAATTCTTCGAAAATATGGATGAAATTGTATATGTCTCGGATGTGGAAAGCTATGAGTTGATCTATTTGAATAAAAAAGCATTGGAAACCTTTGGTTTTCGCTCTGTGGAAGAAGTAGCGGGAAGAAAATGCTATGAGGTACTGCAGAATTGTTCTATGCCCTGTATGATCTGCAATAACCATGAACTACGACAGGGATATTTTAAGGAGTGGCGGTACTATAATCCGGTACTGGACAAGTATTTTCTGCTAAAGGATACGATACAGGAAGAGGATGAGAAAAAGTATCGCATAGAACTTGCGCTGGATGCCACCAGTCAGGAACGGCAGTGGAGTATGCTGCAGAATTACCAGAGTATGGAGGCAATGCTCAATGAAGGAATCCGTGTTGCCCTTTAGGGAAAAACACCCACGCAGACACTGGAGGTTATGCTGGAGTATCTGGGAAAAGCGCTGAGAGGAGAGAGAACCTATATTTTTGAGAAGAATGAGAGCGGCGGGGATGATAATACCTATGAGTGGGTGGCCAACGGGGTGAGTCCGGAAAAGGATAATCTGCAGAATCTTCCGCCCCAGGTGTGTGCAAACTGGTATCGGAATTTCAGAGAAGGCAGGCATATTATCATTGAAGACCTGGAAGCAACCAAGGAGAAGGATCCCCTGCAGTATGAGAACCTGAAGAGGCAGAATATCCATTCCCTTGTGGTGGTGCCCCTCTATGATGACGGTAAGGCAATCGGGTTTTACGGCGTAGATAATCCTCCTGAGACGTCCCTGGAGTATGCGTCGGATATGCTCCAGATCACGGCACATTTTATTTTATCCTCCCTGAAGCGGCGCAATCTGATCAGAGAACTTGTGGAGATCAGTTACTGCGATCAGCTTACAAAAGCCGGGAACCGGCATGCGATGAACGAATATATAGAGCATATACAAAAAGGGCAGAGCGTAGGAGTTATTTTCTGTGACGTGACGGGTCTGAAACAGGTAAATGACAGAGAAGGCCATAAGGCGGGCGACCAGCTGCTGGTCAGCGCCTGCGATTGCCTGAGGGCAGCGCTGGGAGAAGAAGGACTGTTTCGGGCAGGAGGCGACGAATTCCTGGTCATATGCCAGCAGATAACGGAAAATATGCTGCGGGAGAAGATCAAACTGCTGAAGAAGAAATTACAGGAAGCCTCCGTCCAGATGGCAGTGGGCTCCATCTGGGAGAAAGAAGGCCTGACGGATATGGAGCGACTGATTGCAGAGG
>CALWLO010000216.1 GCA_944381545.1 uncultured Acetatifactor sp.
TGCATATCGCAAGCCCCGCTTGCGATACTGCTCAAATAGAAACGTGAAAAATCTCTGATTTTTCATACTAACCAATATTGCAGGATGGCCTGCAAGCTGTAAAGGAGTAACTATGACATCAGAACTGTTTATTTCCATTCTGGTAATCTCCGCCGCCGCTGCTTCTGCCGCAGTGGAAGTGTTAAAGAAGCTTTTAGATCAGTGGAAGATCCCCTATAAGACGATTCCTGTAGCCGTCATTACCTCTTTTCTCATCGGCGCTGCCGAGCTGATCCTTTTTTACCTTACCCACGGAATAGAACTGGATGCGGCTGCATTTTTCTACGCCCTTTGTATGGGAATCGCCAATACCATTTCTTCCACCTGCGGATATGATCTCACCAGAAAATTCATCCATGCACTTTTGGGAAAAACAGAATAACAGAAAACGGTATATGAAAATGAACAATGTATTGACCGAATATCCGATTGCCATAAGTCCGGGGATCCTCATTACCGGCATATGTATGATCTTTCTGCTCTGCCGGTATGTTTTCAAAAACCGCAAGACCATACTTTCCTTTTTCGATCATCTGTATCACAGAAGGAAAACCAGAGAGCAACTGTTAGATACCATTCATGAAAATCAGGCGGCGATCAGGCAGATCATGGATAACCGCCTGCATGACCGGGAACAGTCCTTTGCCATTCAGCGGGAATTATCCGATGGACAGAGACAGCTTTCAGAGTCTCTGTCCGCCCTCTCCGCCAAAATAGACGATATGCAGAGACACACGGACAGGCGCTTTGCAGAAAGCGAGCAAAAAAACAATAAGCGTATCCGTGCGGAATTAAAGGATAAAATTGGGCAGTCATATCGCTACTACCACTCTCTCGGCTCCATCAGCGCTATGGAGCTGGAAGCTCTGGAGGATCTGATCGAGGAATATGAGGAAGCGGAAGGACACAATTCTTTTGTACACAGTGTGGTTCAGAAGGAGATGTATACCTGGGAAAAGGTGGAACGAATCTAAAGGAAATGTATAAGGAGTATGAGTATATGATGAACCGAATAAAAGAATATTTTGCCTACAGAAGAAACAGAAGGATCGCCAGAAGAGAGTTTGCCAAGCTGACAGCTGCGGCCCTGCCCGGGATCCATGCCTTAGTCGAATATGGTAAGGAACTGGCGGAGTCTGTTCAGAAAATGACGGCTGCAGCAAAGCCGGAATCGGAATCTACTGAAAACGGGGCGGAATGATCTGCCCCATCCCTCTATCGATAGAGAAAGGAAGGTAATAATTTGGCTAATAACAACGATACGGAAAAATCCTTTGCCGGTTTTTCCTCAGTCTTAAAAAAAGGAATTCAAATAGTACAAAATGCTCTTTCGACTATTGCTCAGCTGGATGCGGTGCTGACCGATCTGCGCCTGGATACAGGGCTGTCTGCAAAAGAACTCAGCCGTCTCTTGGATGCTTCCAATGATATTGCAAAACTGATGGGCGCCAGTACGGAAGAGATCCTCACTCAGGCTGCAGCATGGTCACGCCTGGGATTTGATACTGCGGAAACAGCAGCACAGATGGCAAAGCTGTCTGCCCAGCTAGCAATGCTCTCTCCTGGTATGAGCCTGGACGAGGCAACCGCAGGCCTTGCCTGTATCATGGAAGCCTATGAAATAAGCAGCGATGCCGTACTGAAAGACATCATTGCAAAGATAAGCGCTGTCAGCAGCAGATTTTCATTGACCAACGCTGACATCATGGCAATGCTCCGGGATTCCGCTGCAGAAATGGCAGAATGCGGCAATACGCTGGAGGAGACCATTGCTTTGGAGACGGCTGCCTTTGCCGCCAGTGGAGATCTGAATGTGGGAGAAGGCTTCAGAACAGCTGCTCAAAGACTGCATGACCTGAACGATGAGGCCCAGAGAACCGATGCATCCCTGGAAAACATTCAGAATACTCTGTACGAGTTAACAGGCGTTTCGATCATGGCGGACACCGATTCCTATAAAAGTACCTATCAGATTTTAGCGGATATCCATGAGGTGTGGGATTCTCTATCTGATCAGGCACAGGAAAAAACCCTGACCTTAATCTTCGGAGAGCAGGGCGCAGATATCGGCGCTTCCACTCTGAAAAACTTTGATATGGCAAAACAGGCATTGACCGAAATGACTGTTTCTGCCGGAAATATAGATGCTGCTATGGCTGCTGCCACAGACTCTGTTGCCTACCGGATAAATACCCTTTCTGAAACGGGAACCAGCATTATGAAGAATCTCTTCCAGGGTGAAGAAATGAAAGCCGTCCTCGACTTTCTGGCATCTCTGGCAGAAGGCCTGGATTGGGTAACAGACAAGCTGGGGCTCTTTGGTACGGCGGCACTTGGAGCCGGCGCTTTTGCCGGATTCCAGAACATTGGTAAATCCATATGAGTGTATGGACTTCAAAATCATGATCCATTGTTTTGAATATGCCCCTTATGACGGAGATCTGCAGATCAACGCCAGAAGTGTGTGAGCTTAGTCACCTCACAATGTTCTAAAATAAATCGTAATTGAGGGTTGCTATCTCTCAGTGCTGGGAAGCTTTATTATCGTGAATATACAGTACAGTATGGCTACAACGTAACCGGAAACGGTAAGCGTGAATGCATTCCGAAAGGATGTCAGCAATGGCATGAAAACATACTGTTGGTTACGGGCGAAAGCCCTAAGTAACATGCCTTGTGGAATATGGCAAGACCACCAATCAGCAACGGACTCTCTTATCGGATGGCCGATCAGGGAAGTGTTCACAGAGCATAAACGATTTTGAGTCGAAAGGCTTGTAAGAGGTGCTCGATACGCAGTTGTCAGCCTGTCCCATGACTGGGTAAAAACTGACAAGAGTACTGCTGCTCTTCTGCTTCCTGATAGCAGCTGTTGCATCACAGCAGGAAACAGAATAACGCAAGGATTTCTCCTAGCCGTAGTGGAAGAAACGGAGACAGCCGGACAAATTGTCCGGCTGACAAATAAACGCATTATTTTTGTCATAATAATATATAAAATGTCGAAATTTGCTAATATATTCTCTTGTTTATTTTGGTAAAACTCTTTACCATATTGCAAAAAGGGAAGTTAATAGCATATTGAGATTTACATAAGGGATAATCGTAAAGGATTTGCCAGCAGACATTAAAGGATTTATAAACACATGAATACTGAATCAGCTACCAAAATGAAAAATACGGATTACTTGATTGAAACAACCTTACGATTATTAGGTCTTAATAATTCCTATAAGGGATTTCACTATCTGATCTATGCGATCCGGCTCGTATTGGAAGATCCTTCTGTTCTTACCTATATCTGCAAGGGCCCTTATGTGGAGATCGCCATCCATTTCGACACAACAATAGCCAGTGCAGAGCGAAATATCCGAACGGCCAAGGAACTGATCTGGAACAATGCAAATAAAGATACCCTGGAATCTGTCTTCGGATCACAATATCCGCTGAAAGCTCCCCACAATGCGCTTTTCATCGATATGCTGTCCCATTACATAAAATCCATACAGTAAGCTGTATGCTCCGCCTTACCGGAAATCCGGATCCTCCGGGTATCTGCTATGGGTGATCACGCATATGCCAATACATATATTAAAGGAATGTTTACATAATATGAGTACAATAACATCCAGAACAATAATCAAAACCGACGAATTGATCGAAACCACATTACGGTCACTGGGACTGGATAATTCCTATAAGGGATTCCGCTATTTGGTCTATGCAATCCAGCTTGTTTGGGAGGATTGCGATATCCTTACCTACATCTGCAAAGGCCTTTATGTAGAGATCGCCATCCGTTACCATACCACGGTTGCCAATGTAGAACGGAATATCCGGACGGCTAAAGAAGTGATGTGGAACAATGGGGATAAAGATACATTAGAGGCAATATTCGGAAGCCAGTATAATCTGAAACTCCCGGCTAATGCCCGATTTATTGATATTCTGGCTTTCTATATCAAGTCGCTTCCTGAAGATGCCGATT
>CALWLO010000217.1 GCA_944381545.1 uncultured Acetatifactor sp.
CGTCATTCTCCAAAAGCTTGATCGCATGCCATCTGACGGAGGAATGGGTGGGGTAATGAGCCTGCATCATCACGGACAGCTTGGCAATCTTATTTTCAATCTCCTGGGGATACTCCAGGATGTACTCTTCTCCTCCTTCCTCATAATGATGCACTACCGCATGGAGCAGAATGTCCAGGCCGGTACGCTTGGCCGCCGATACCGGTACTACCGGAACCCCGCCCAGCAGCTCCGGCAGCCGGTGCAGATCAATCTCCATTCCCCTCTCCCTGACAATATCCATCATGTTCAGCGCCAGAACCACTGGCTTTCCCAGCTCCAGAAGCTGCAGGGTCAGGTACAGATTCCGCTCCAGGGAAGAGGCATCTACAATATTGATAATCACGTCTATCCCATCATCCATAACACATTTTCGGGTGACTTTTTCTTCGATAGTATAACAGGTCAGGGAATAGATACCCGGGGTGTCAATCAGGGTGATCCCCATGCCCTCATAGCTGGTCTCCCCCTCCACTCTCTCCACAGTAACGCCGGGCCAGTTGGCCACCTTCAGCTTCGAGCCTGTCAGGGCATTAAACAGGGTGGTTTTCCCGCAGTTGGGATTGCCCACGCAAGCCACATGAATATGCTTTTTTTCGGTATTATGATTATGCTGATTTTCCATGTCTTTATTCTCCTGTCTTCGGTCTGTATTCTTTGACCTCGATATTTGCGGACAGATGCCTGCCAAGAGCCAGCCGCGTTCCCCTTACCTGGATAATCAGCGCTCCCCTCTTTTTCCGGTTCAGCACCCGTATTCTGGTGCCGTCATTCAGTCCCAGGGCCTGAAGCCGCCTGGTCACCGCCTCCTCCACGTACAGCCCCTCCACGGTATATTCCCGATCCTTACATGCCTCATATAGTGTCATATTTCTTCCCGCTTTCTTCCGCAATCCTTTATGGATATTCCTTGTCCATAAGCAACCTCATTATAGTCCCCCCACCGCCTTCCCGTCAATAAAAATGCACACGAAAAAAGGCGCCTTTTGGCACCTTTTCCCTCATATTCCATCCTATGTATTACGCTACAGCACCGCCCTCAGCCTTTGCCTTGCCAAACAGCTCCTTAAACTTGGAGGAAAGCTTGCACAGCTTATCGTACAGATCAAAGGTAATTTCTGTCTGAGGAGCTACCTCCATATAGGATACCATCATCTTTACCAGCATAAAGCTGTCAATAAAAGCAGATTTCACCACGATAGATACCAGAATTGCCAAGATAAAGGCAATGATCATGCTCCAGCTCAGCGCACTGAATATTACACCGAATAAAATCATCGGCAGTACCCATGCCGCCGCAGTACCCACAATCACAATCAGAGTGGTAACTGCTGCATCCTTTAAAAGCCTTTTGGCATTCTGGAAATAGATTACCACACCGTCGCAGGAGGCTTTAAAGGCGCCCTCGTCCTTTTTCAGAAAACAGTATCCCAGACAGCACTCATCCACATACCCCAGAGCAATACCGATAAAGGTCTGCAGAATGCTGGCGATCTGGCTCACACCAGGAATCCCATTCAGTGCGCCTCCCACCTTGCCGACAGCGTTCTGAAGCTGACGCACAGCACCGCTGACCAACTTATCCACAACAAAATAGACATTGCTGGCTGCAAATCGTTCCTTCACAGCCTCCTTACCGAACGCAAACTGATCCTCCGGCAGCTGCCCGCTGGTTACTGCATGTGCAATCACCGCCACATGCCCCGCCTTGACCATATAACCGAAATAATTCATTACCAGCCCATAGATAACGGCGGTGGCAATCAGCCACAGGATCATCATAAAATACAGGCCACCGCCCTCAAACAGGGAGCCAATCAGCATAAAAATCACCAGCAACACTATGGATGCCAGTGTTACCCCTGCGCCCATCGCCAGCTTTACCATCACGAACTTCATCGTGCCGAAATAAATGTCTTTTGTTTTCATTTTCTACCTCTCTCTCTTATTTTTTTAATTCTGCAGAGCTCCCTATTTACTGTTATCAGGAAACTCCGCTATGTTGAAGCGCTTTTTTGATCTCCTCGATCATCCTCGCCACCTCATTCAATGTACTGACAATACCGTTCATGCGAAGCCGTTCATCACCGTCTACAATGCCGTCCCGCATGATGTTGACCAGATCCTTGGATATTCCATCCATATCCTGTGCATACCCCAGAAACTGCAGCACCAGCCGGTCAAGCTGGGTATCCTCCGGCCGGAAATCCTGATTCTTCAGCAAATAGTCCGTGGTCACATGAAACAGATCACTGATTGCCACAAGCTTGTCGATCTCCGGATAGGATGTGCCCAGTTCCCATTTGGATACGGTCTGTCTGCTGACCTGCAGTATTTCGGCAAAGGATGCCTGGGACATACCGGCCTGGGTACGAAGTGCATATATTTTCTCTGCAAAATTCATTGTCACTTTTTCCTCCTGTATTCATCTCCTGCCCATTATAGCATTACCTCCGATAAATGAAAACCAACCTAGGCGTGCTTTTTCGGAAGCAGGTGCAACCTGTGGTTGCGGTTTGCTTTCAAATACATAAAAAGACCTATCCGGCACATGCCGGATAGATAAGCCTGTCTGCGCATCTGTTTACCATCCCTTGACAAAAGTATCAATATAATGGTTCAGGCAATTTTCAATGACCCGGATGGCCTCCTCCCGATTGCCTTTCTCATTTACCGCAGTCGTCTTATTCTCCAAGGATTTATATACGGTAAAGAAATGCTCCATCTCGTCAACCACATGGGGAGGAAGCTCGGAAATATCGTGATAACAGTTATAATACGGGTCATCATAGGGGACTGCTATAATCTTCTCGTCATTCTTGCCGTTATCCAGCATGGAGATCACGCCAATGGGATATGCCCGCACCAGCGTCATGGGCTGTACCGGTTCGGAGCACAGAAGCAGCACATCCAGCGGATCCCCGTCATCACCGTAGGTACGGGGGATAAAGCCATAATTGGCCGGATAATGGGTGGAGGTATGCAGGATCCTGTCCAGGATCAGAAAACCTGTCTCCTTATCCATCTCATATTTGTTTCTGCTGCCCTTGGAAATCTCAATCACACAGATAAAATCCGTTGGTTTCACCCTACTGGTACTGATGCTGTGCCAGATACTGCCGTTCACCTGCTTTGTCTCACTCATCAAAACAATCCTCCTCATCCTCTTCTTTGCTCTAGTATAACACCATTCTCCCCTACTCAAAAGAGTTATTTTTTGAAAATTCACAGATTTTTTACTCTATCATACTATAATACTAACTAATTCTGCAGGATATGAAAGGAGCAGCATGAAAGATTTCGGTTTTGACGGCAACTGTGATAAATTTCCGATTGGCATGGCCTATGTGCCATGGCAACGGTTTGACAGGCTCTACGATAATCTGGAAGAAGGCTTCCGCAACGGAACCATTTTCCCTGAACTGAATAAACCCTTTACAGGAAGGAGATGCGTGCGATGATGAACCAGGAAGGAATGCGTATGCTGAACGATATCCATATCGTGGATTTTGTGCTGGTGGATCTGGCCCTGTATCTGGATACCCATCCCTATGACCAGGAAGCCATGGAATATTTTAACCACTATGCCCGAATCAAGAACAAGATGGCTAAGGATTTTTCCATGAGATATTTCCCTTTGACACAGGATCTGGCAGAATCAGGCAAAGAATGGAGATGGGGAGCTGCTCCTCTTCCATGGGAAGGAGCGTGTTAAACCATGTGGAATTATGAACGAAGACTGCAGTTCCCTGTAAATATCAAGAGCCCCAACGCACAGATGGCACAGGTTATCATCTCTCAGTTCGGCGGGCCTGACGGCGAGCTGGCCGCCAGCATGCGGTATCTCTCCCAGAAGTTTGCTACCCCTTACAAGGAGGTGGCCGGTCTGTTAAACGATATCGGCACGGAGGAGCTGGCCCATCTGGAGATGATCGGCGCCATCGTTTACCAGCTGACCCGCAATCTCTCCATGGAAGA
>CALWLO010000218.1 GCA_944381545.1 uncultured Acetatifactor sp.
TGGCTACAGGGGTAGCCAGTCCCAGGGCGCAGGGACAGCTGATTACCAGCACAGTGATCCCCCGGGCCAGCGCCGTACCGATGCCTGCGCCGATTACCAGCCATACCAAAATCGTTACCGCTGCAATGCCAATCACTGCCGGCACAAATACACCGGATACCTTATCCGCCACTTTCGCAATGGGCGCCTTGGTAGCAGCCGCATCACTGACCATCTGAATAATCTGTGACAGGGTGGTATCTTCGCCCACACGGGTAGCCTCACAGGTCAGAAAACCCGATTGGTTCACCGTAGCCGCCGATACCATATCCCCCGGCGCTTTATCCACCGGAATACTCTCCCCGGTCAGCGCTGCTTCATTCACTGCGCTGGCACCGTTAAGTACCTGTCCGTCCACCGGGATATTTTCTCCAGGCCGCACAACAAAGATATCCCCTTTTTTCACCTGGGTGACAGGCACCGTAACTTCCCGGCCATCCACCAGCAATACGGCTGTCTGGGGGGCAAGCTTCATCAACCCTTTAAGTGCATCCGTGGTCCTGCCTTTGGAACGGGCCTCCAGCATTTTCCCCACCGTGATCAGGGTAAGTATCATGGCTGCCGACTCAAAATAGAATTCATGCATATAGGCCATGACACCTTCCATATCCCCTTTCATCTGGGCATCCGTCATAGCAAACAGCGCCCATGTACTGTAGACAAAAGCGGCGCCGGAGCCCAATGCTACCAGCGTGTCCATATTGGGAGCTCTGTGCAGCAGCCCCTTAAAACCGCTGATGAAGAATTTCTGATTGATGACCATAATCATTCCCGTCAGCAGCAGCTGAATCAGTCCCATTCCCACATGATTCTCCTCAAGGAATCCCGGCAGCGGCCAGTTCCACATCATATGTCCCATGGACAGATACATCAAGACTGCCAGAAATCCCACAGACCAAATCAAACGCTGTTTCATCCGGGGCGTTTCATGGTCGGCCAGTTCTTCCTCCCGGGCAGCATACATACCATTGGATGTATTCCCACCTGTATCTTTTTCCTTGGGCATTGCCCCATAGCCAGCCTCTTCTACAGCCCGAAGGATTGCTGCCTGGTCTGCCGTACCCTCCACGCCCATGGAGTTGGTCAGCAGGCTCACAGAGCAGGCTGTTACGCCGGGCACCTTGGACACAGCCTTCTCTACCCGGCTACTGCAGGCTGCACAGCTCATACCCGTTACTGTATATTGTTCCATCTCTTTTTACACCACCTTTTTTACTAGTCTGTCCTTTCCTTAGCATCATCATACCATGATTGCTATGCAATCATGGTATAGATAATTTATTTCACAAATTTATTTCACAGTGCTATTATATTCCCATTTGGCAGGATTTGGCAAGAGAGAGAACACCCACAGACAAAAAGGTACTTGCGAGAATTTCTCAACAAGTACCTCTTTTAAACAACATCCTATTTAAATCTGAAATCTGGAGATCGTATTATGTAACTGATCCGCTATATCATTCAGTTCACGGGCATTGCTTTCCAAGCTTCCCATGATCGCACTCATCTCTGTAGCAGATGCGGAAGTCTCCTGTGTGCTTGCGGCATTCTCCTCGGCAATAGCCGTCAGATTCTGCACCACATCCACAACCTTGACCCTGGCGGCATCCAGTTCTTCCGTCCTCTTGGAGATCGTACGGATACCCTCGATAGACTTGTTGATTCCTTCCTTCACATCACCAAAGGCCTTCTCTGTCAGGTTCACATTCTCATCCTGCTTCTCTATGACTGTCTTCACATCCGTCATGGTCTGTACAGAACGCTGTGTTTCCTGAATCAGCAGCTCTATAATGCTTGTAATCTGCTGTGCGGACTCGTTGGACTGCTCTGCCAGCTTCTGGATCTGTCCGGCTACCACGGCAAAGCCGCGCCCCTGCTCTCCGGCTCTGGCTGCCTCTATGGAAGCATTCAGGGACAACAGATTGGTCTCCTCTGCAATATCCGTGATAATATCCACGGCTGTCTTGATCTTCATGGCAGATTCATTGGTCACATCCGTCTGCTTGGCAATGGCGGCAATGGCCTCCTTGGTCTGCTGGTTGACCTGCCCCAACGCTCCCAGGATCTCCATCGCCTGCTCTCCGGCGGTACGCATCCGGCGGGCATTCTCCCTTAGCTCTTCCACATCCGCATCGGTTTCCTCGATCATATTGCCCATGGCGATAATCTGCTCCGTAGCGGTCTGGGTTTCCTGTGCCTGGCTGGTGGCGCCCTCTGCGATCTCATTAACCGCCTTTTCCACCTGCTCTACGGTGTTCAGCGTCTCCACGATACTCTGTGTCATATTGCCTGCTGAGGCATGCAGCTTACCGGACTGTTCTTCGATGCTTCCGGTTATGGAAACCAGCTCCTGCTGCAGTACGCCAATGGCCTGATTCATCACACCGGACTCATCCTTGCGCAATTTAAGCAAAATCTTTTTCTTCTTCTCTTCCTCTGCGGTAAAGTTCAGTTCTGCCAGACGCCCCACCTTACGGGTAGTTCGTTCAAGGGGCTTAACCAATCGCAGCGCCACCAGAAATCCCGCAATACTGCAGATAACCAGGGCTGCAACACCGGCCATGACGCTTCTGTTGGTCAGCTGCGACACCGGTTCCAATGCCTCATCCTGATCCGCAGTCATCACCACGATAAAACGCATGTCGGTATCAATATAGTATGCCGCATATTTTACAGCGCCGTTAAAATCATAAACAATGACATCCGTCTCCGGCCGGTTTCCCTGCGCCAGCTCTTCCACCAGCTGCTGTACCGCTGCGTTCTCCACAGGCTGGCCCACCTTTTCTGCCGTAGGATGATAAAGCATCGTACCTTCACTATCTACAAGATAGGTATAACAGGTACTCATTCCCCTTACCTTCACATCCTGCAGATGGCTTTCCAATACTTCCAGCGTCATAACCGCATCATAGCCCTGGGATTCAATCTCCCACTCCAGACTCTCACCCACCGTCTTTGCCAGATCCTCCATATAACTCTCTGTCAGCTGTGTCACGGTCTCCCTTGTCAGCGGTATCGAGATCCAGAGACTCAGAATGTTGCTGAACACTACGGCTCCCACCACCAGCAGCAGAATCTTCATCTTGATAGAATGCATAAAAAATACTTTGTTCTTTTGGTCTTTCATTTCTGCAATACCTTTCTCCGTATATTTCATGTAACCCTCATGATAGAATTATTGTACTACATTTCTCTGCAGAATACAAGTTCTTTTCCCGTTTCTTTCTCCCGTCCGGGGTTTATCCTCATAGCCTCTCTATATCCTGATCCGTGTCCATTTTCCCCGTTTAAACCGGATGGATGCAAACAGGAAACGGGAAAGCTGGTCAGCAACTATGGCCATCCAGAGCCCGGCGATGCCCCAGCCAAGCACATAGCCAAAAAACCAGGAGCCGGCCGTCCGAATTACCGTAACGCTGATCGTAGAGGCAATCGCAGTATACAGGGTATCTCCTGCCCCCCTTAAGCACCCCATATAGATCACCTGGGCGATCTGCAGCATTACCACAACAATAATAATCCGCATGATCTGTATCCCGATGGTTATAATTTCCGTTTCCTCAAAAAACAGGCCATAGAGCCAGCCTCCTCCAAAGAAGTAGACGATTGCCAGGGCTACGGAGATACAGCCTCCCAGCATCCGGCAGATCGCCCCGTACTCCCTGGCCTTATCCGGTTTTCCGGCGCCCAGGCTATAGCCGATCAGTGCCACTGCCGTAGCCTGCAGGCCATCTCCGAAGGAAAAAGAAAGGCTCATCACATTCATGCCTACCTGATGGGCAGCCATGGCCGACGTGCCCTGGTGGGCAGCCATCAGGGAGGTCATCATAAAGCCGATCCGCATCAGCAGCTGCTCTGCAAAAACACTGTAACCCACATGGATAATCTGCCCCACGGCTTTCATGCCCGGTCTGATTCTCTGCCGCAAAATATAAGTCAGGCTGATAAAATTATCCTCTTTTCTCACAGACCATAGGC
>CALWLO010000219.1 GCA_944381545.1 uncultured Acetatifactor sp.
AGGAGCAGATGGACGCACCAGACACTTCTGGCACTGAGTCCCTGGCTTCGCAGGCTATCATAGAAGCTGGTGACAGTGTCTTCGGTCAGTTCTGTCAGTGAGATACTCCCGATTTCAGGGAGAATGTGGCGGTAGATCAGGTTGCGGTATCCGCCCACGGTGCTGCTATTCCATCTGCTTTGATTCTCATGGAACCAGCGGTCACACCATTGGCCTACCGTGTAGCCGTTTTCGTTCTGCATATCGTCGCCTCCTTTTGGCAAACGAACAATATCACAGAAAGAGGGAAATAGCTACTACTTTATCGCCCCGTACAGGTCACATCCATCCCTCATGTCTTCTGCGCAGCGGCGGCAATATAGGTCACAGGCCGCAGCCGTTTTGACGTCAGCCGGTATCGGCCAAAAGGGACGGTGTCTGTTCCTACAAGCGGCGGAGCCGATTCTGTATTCTTTGTTATGGCAGCGCATATTTTGTGCCGCTTGTGTCCTCTGTTCATCTCACGGCTCTGTCTCATAGGGCCAGGTATTGATGCCGCCGAATTCGTAGATGTTGGTGTAGCCCAACTCGGCCAACATGGAGGAGGCGGTCTTACTGCGATTTCCGCTTCGGCAGTAGACAAGGACTGTGGAATCCTTCTCGGGGATTACCTCGGCGGCGGTCGTTTCGTCAATGGTACCCGCCGGCAGCAGCACAGCGCCGGGGATGCGGCCGCTGTCGTACTCGTCCTGCTCCCGCACATCCAGGATGATGACCTCCTGGGTGTCCATCATCTCTTTGGCGGCTTCCTGGGTGATCTGCTGGTAGGCACCGTATGCGGCAGTCCTACCGCACCCAGTCAGCAGAAAAAAAGCGAGCACGAAAGGGATCATTCGTTTCATTTGAGTTCCCCCAAAAGTCCGGCAGCAAAGGCTTTATGGCCCTGCTCCGTAAAATGTACGCCGTCATAGGCCAACGGGATGCCCCACCTTCCAGCATCGGCAAAGCGGATGCCCAGCCGCTCCGCCAGGGTCTGGCAGAACCGGGTAAAGGTGAGGGAGTCATCAATGAGCTGCGGGCTGGGGACCAACTCGCCCATAGCCATTGGCGGCGGTGCGATCAGCAGGATCTTGCTTCGACCCAGGGAGATGCTGGAGAAAAACTGCTCCAGTCTCTCATCAGCCTGCTCCGGGCTTCGCCCCTGGAGCAGATCGTTGGTTCCCAGCATGACGATTAGTAGATCCGTGTCAGCAGGGAAGGCGGGAGCGGCGGACGGGATCTCCCGACCATTCTGCCCCATGTTGGAGATCGTCCATCCGGTCTCCGCAGCCAGGATGTCCACCCACCGGCAGTCCGCATCATAGCGCCCGCCCAAATAGCCCCGGGGGTCATAGCCGTAGGTATTGGAATCGCCGAAGCAGATGACTTTCATCCTATGCATTTCCTTTCTCTGTATGTTCGCATTCTCCAATGTAGAGAAGGAAGCGTTCGCCTAATCTTTCCGCCCCTTCGATTGCTTTAGCCTCATTAAAATCTCCTCATCCGTTGGGCAGAACGCAAATTGATCAATATCATCCACCGTAATCCAACGGATGTCATTATGCTCAAGTTTCTGGGGGACTCCCTCCCGGATGGCAGCATGAAACAGCGTCAGGTGAACCGTTAGATCCGGGTATTCGTGCGTTACCTCCATGAATACCTCGCCTACATCCAGCGTGACCGCCAGCTCCTCCTGACATTCCCGGATAAGTGCCTGTTCCCTGGTTTCACTCGGCTCTACCTTACCGCCCACAAACTCCCACAGCAGCCCTCTGGCCTTGTGGGACGGACGCTGGCAAATCATAAACTTGTCCTGATCCCAGATCAGGGCTGCTACTACTTCGGTAACACTTTTCTGACTCATGTCAATAACTCCCTTTGTTTACTTCTGACGCTACCTGGATCTTATCTCTGCTCTCCGTTAGAAGATTTGCTCTTTATTTTTATAGCATTAAGTCAATCATCCATTGCCAATATAGTGCAGGTTTATAGCAAAACCCATATTCTTTTTTCCAATGTATATTGTATTTAGTATAACTGGATTTTCAGGAGCCGACAAGAATTTACCAGCAAATATCCGAAAAACCTGCCCAGTTTTGTTTATGCCTCTTTTCTTATCTTTTCTTATTATGGTAAAATCAGTTTAGCATAATCTTTGTCCAATGAGCAGGACTATCACCTTCGTTGCAGTAGAAAGCAGATGATACGCAATATGCACACCTTTACGACAAACGGCAAAACGGCATCTCTTTTCCCAAGCTTGGAAGCAGGCGCCCCCGTTATCTACCTCAACACCTTTTCCGCCGAGAGCCAGAAGGTATACGAGGCCGCACAGGCTGCCGGCTACCCGCTGTTCACACTGGTGGCTACCAGCGATTTGGACTGGAACCACGACATGGCCCCCCTGGGATAGTCACCCGCATTCAAAAATGCGGGGTGCGGACGACTATCTTCGTCTCCTGACCGGAGAAATCATCCCAGCGGCAGAGAAAGAGGTCAACGGAGCCGCTCGTTGGCGAGGCATCGCCGGGTACTCGCTGGCCGGATCGTATGTACTTTTCTTTGGGGGATAAGGAGAGCAAAACTCGAAACCCGGTTCTGCAGAGTGTTCGACGAACACAGAGGAGATTCAAGCGTTAAGGGTGTCGACACGGTATTCCAGCTGAACCCAGGCAACCACTTTGTCCAGAGTGCGGAACGCACCTCTGCCGGTATCGCCTGGATGCTGAACCGGTAAGCCTTGTCGGGCTGGATGTTTACCGTTACATAGTATTTCATTTGAAAAGAGGATATAAAATGAACAGACAAGAAGAGTTGTTTTTTTCTGCGCTAACAAAAGACAGGGCGGAAAGCGCAGACACACTTGAAAAGCCATCTATGCGCGGCATCAAAAACAGCGTAGTGGAGAAATATTCTGATCAAGCTCATTTTATCTACGAATTGTTACAGAATGCAGATGATGCAAATGCTACAGCTGCAAGATTTGTGCTGGAGCCCAACCGATTAATTTTTGCACATAACGGCACAAGGCATTTCTCCGTTTCTGACCCTACAAAGGAAGATGAGGATTCATCTTCTGGACAATTGGGAGATATTAACGCTATTACATCTATTGCGAATTCCAACAAGACCGAAGCCTCTATTGGTAAATTCGGTGTTGGATTTAAAGCTGTGTTCCAATATACCTCTACGCCTTACATTTATGATCCTGAATTTCGATTCAGAATTGATCGATTCATTGTTCCAACTCCGGTAGATGATGATTTTCCTGGGCGCAAGAGAGATGAAACACTTTTTGTTTTTCCGTTTGATCATCCTGACAGAAATGAGATGGAATCCTATGAAGACATCTCAGATAAACTGAAAAACCTCTCGTTTCCGCTACTGTTTCTATCAAATTTGAAGGAAATTGAATTTGAGTTCAGCAATACTATCGGCTTATATGGAAAGAGCATTAAAAGGACTCTTACCTACGACGATACGAGCGCAGAGCATATTTGCTTGACGCAAAATTCTGGTGATGAACTATATGATGAAAATCTTTGGCTCTTTTCCCGACTGGATGATCATCAGCGGCGATATTCGGTTGGCTTTTTCATGGATTCCAATGGGCATTTGAAGCCTGTCAATGAGCCGGCGTTTTGCTTTTTCCCAACAAAGGAGGTTACGGAACTCAACTTTATCCTTCATGCCCCTTTTCTGCTCACAGACAGCCGTGAAGGGATTCGCGCAGGTGTAGCGCATAACGGTGAGATGATACAGCGTTTGGCAAATCTTGCGGCTGACGCTTTCGAGTATCTGCGAGATATTGGTGAGGAATCATCTGTGCATTTAATCGAGGATAATATTGTTCGGATTATCCCTGTAGATCCAGAAAAATTCAGTTCGCCTTCTGATAAGCGCAGAATTTCGTTCCTGCCCTTTTATCAAGCGATTAAAGAAAAATTTGAAACCTCTGATTTGTTACCTTCGGAAGACGAGTATGTATTCT
>CALWLO010000220.1 GCA_944381545.1 uncultured Acetatifactor sp.
ATCCCATATCCAGGACAAGACGCCGCTGCGACGGCGGTTTCAGCCGCAGGATATCGTAGCACATTTCATTGGGCTCCAGGCCCCAATAAAACTCGTCGGCCTTATACCGGTCAGCATAGACAGTCTTTCCATACTGCCGATGATGCCCCAGCAGCTCGTCGGTGCTCGTCTGCAGCAAATCCGCCAAGGCCGGCAGCAGCAGGATATCGGGCATCGTCTCGCCGGATTCCCGAAGTTAAGGATATTGGTTATGTATGAGTGCCGATGCAGCCCTGCAAAGGCACTCATATTCAGTTGTTTACTCGATTTTGCCGATAAAGCGGTAGTAGATGTCAATGTTCTGCTCTCGCACACCGCCCTCGTTGGTGGCTTCATGAATGACGATCTTTTCAATCAGCGTATTCAGAAGCTCCGCTGTCAGTTCGGTGGGGTTGGCGTACTGCTTGATAAGGGAAATCCATGTCTCCGCATCGACAGTTGTTTGTTTTTCGGACTCAAGCTCGGTGGACAGCCTTTTGATCTTCTCGGTAAGCTCCTGCTGCTCGGTCTGATATTTCTGAGACATCATGTTGAAGTTGTACTCCGTGATACGACCATCCGACCAGTCCTCATACAGCTTCGCAAACTTGCGGTCAACCTCTGTTCTGCGCTTCTCGGCTCTTGTAAGCTCTGCACTCTGCCTTTTGGCATTGGCGGCAAGCTCTTGACCGCTGGCTTTCAGCAACCGATGCAGAAGCTCCTTCTCATCCAACTGCGCCTGTCTCGACAATTCCTGTATTCTTGAAAGAACGTAGGTGTAGAGGTAGTCATAGCGGATATAATGTGCGGAGCATTGTTTCAAGCCTTGACCGTATTGACTGCAAGTGTAGTGGCTGTACGGTGTCTTGTTCTGCCTGTTCGTACCGAAGCGCATCGACCATCCGCAATCTGCACACTTAACAAGCCCGGAGAAGATTTGCGTGGTGGCGTCCTTCTGCTGTCTGCGGCGGCTGGCGATCTGTTCCTGCACCTGCTTAAAGACTTCCTTGGAGATAATGGCTTCGTGGGTGTTCTCCACTCTGAACCATTCCTCCTGCGGCTTGCGTACCTTTTTCTTGTTCTTGTAAGAAATGTTGGTCTGCTTGTTGTGTACGCTGTTGCCGATATAGGTTTCGTCTTTTAGGATGCTCTTGACCTGTGCCAGCGTCCATGCGTAGGACTTTTCCTCCGGCTGTCCCTCGTAGATATGAGCAAATGTCCCATATCGCTGATAGTTCAGCCATCCGGCAGTAGGAACGTGTTCATCCACCAATACTCTTGCGATCTTGGCAGCACCCGCCCCATGATAGGCAAGGTCAAAGATTTTTTCGATAATCCAGCGGGTCTCCACATCAATCACAATGGCGTTCTTGACTTCGGGATGTCGGACATACCCAAGGGGCGCATAGGCAAAGGTGCGTTCTCCTGCGGCATACTTGGCATGAAGTGCGGTCTTGACCTTGCGGCTTGTGTCCTTGGCAAACCATTCTTTGAACAGATTCTTGAAAGGAACGAAATCGGACAAACCTTTCTTGGTGTCCTCGTTCTCGGATACGGAGATATATCGCACTTGCCTCTCCGGGAACTCGTATTCCAGATAGTAGCCGACCATGATGTGGTCACGCCCGAAGCGGCTGAGGTCTTTGGTGACAATGCAGTTTACTCGTCCTGCATCCACATCTGCCATCATTCGCTTGAAATTCGGTCTTTCAAACGTAGTGCCACTCCATCCGTCGTCGATGTACTCGCCGACCACATGAAGCCCCTGTTCCTTTGCGTACTGCTGTAAAATGGTTCGCTGGGTCTCGATGGAAACGCTGTCGCCATAATTCTCGTCATCACGGCTGAGTCTCATATATAGTGCTGTATTGTACGGTTGTTTCATTAAAATCCTCCTGTTCGTGAAACAACCCACGCTTACAATACTTTCCTATGATAAGCGTGGGCTGTGATTCAATGCGATTCTGTTAACAATTCATCGAAATAATTTATTTTCCAAACTAAGTTCCACCCATTTTATTTTAACCATAGAAATTACTTTGACAAAGTTACAGATAGAAGTTACTTAAAAAAATTCTTTACCTCTCGCTTTCACTCCTGTTATGATTTTATCTCCTCACCCCAGGTTGTTTTGCAGGAGGTTTTAGAAGATGAAAAAACATACGCATTTATCTTTAGATGAACGGATTACAATTGCACAGCTTTTAAAAGACTGTTCCCCTTTTAAAGCAATCGCCCGCGAACTTGGACGTGATCCATCTACTATTTCAAAAGAAGTCCGGGGACATCGGGTTCCTAAAAAATCCGGTGCCCTTGGGAAAGCCTTCAACAATTGCGCCCATCGGTTCGGCTGCGACTGCAGACGTCTCTGTACCGGATGCAAAAATAACCGCTATTGCTGGACCTGCGGTAAATGTATTTCTATCTGCCCTGACTACAAGGAGCAAAAATGCTCCCGCCTTTCCTCTCCTCCCTACGTCTGCAACGGCTGCCAGAACCTGAATTCCTGCACGCTGGAAAAATGGTTTTACAGGGCTCAGTCTGCACAGGAAGAATACAAGAGCCTCCTTTCAGAGGCAAGGGAAGGGATCTCTCTTTCCGAAGATGAAATCCGGCATCTGGATTCTATCATCTCCCCTCTGATCCTGAAAGGGCAGTCCCTCAACCATATCTTCCAGAACCACGGGGATTCCATTATGGTCAGTGAAAGCACTCTCTACCGGCTGATCAATGACAATCTTTTTACCGCAAGAAATCTTGACCTGCCACGCAGGGTTCGTTTTTCCAAACGCAAGTGCAGAAAAAACAGGAAGATCGACAAGCAGTGTCGGACTGGCAGAACCTATCTGGATTATCAGGTTTATATACAGGAGCATCCTGATCTCCCTGTTACGCAGATTGATTCGGTAGAGGGCGTCAAAGGCGGGAAAGTCCTTCTCACCATCCATTTCGTGCAGGCAGAATTCATGGCCGCATTCCTCAGGGATACCAATGATTCCCAGTCTGTTATCGATATCTTTAACAGGCTTTACCTTGAACTGCGCTGTGATATTTTTATCTCTCTCATGCCAGTCCTTCTTGCAGACAACGGTTCCGAATTTTCAAATCCATCCCGGATTGAATTCGATACACAGGGGAATCAGCGGACACATCTGTTTTACTGTGATCCTGCTTCGCCTGGTCAGAAAGGATCTGCAGAACGGAATCATGAACTGATCCGCCTTGTAATTCCCAAAGGGAAACCGCTGGATTCCTATACTCAGAATGACATCAGCCTGATGATGAGCCACATCAATTCTTACTGCCGCCCAAGCCTTGGCAATAAGACTCCTTATGATATGATGTGCTTTTTATATGGGAAAGGAATTCCTGAACGGTTTGGGATTCATAAGATTGCGCCGGATGATGTCACACTGCGGCCGTCTCTTCTTGCGAAAGGAGATGACAAAGATGAATGACAGAGAATGCATTACTATACGGATTGAAGAATACGAAGAGATGATCTTCCAATATTTTGACGCATTGGATCAGATTTCTGATCTGGAACTGGAAGTTTTCGAATTAAAGGAAAAGTTATCGCTCCTGACAGGAACCCAGGAGCGATAATACAAAAGACAGGCTGATCATGCCTGTACCAAAACCACAACCCGGGATGAGACTTCATAGGCACAAGAACAGGGGTGGAATTTACTCTGAGAAAAAAACAATGAAATTTCACTTCCGGTCAACTGCGCCCATTTATAGCCCTATTCTCTCGGATTCGCATACTATTTTACCCCAAAACCAGAAAAAGAGCCATCAATTTTTTGCAAAAAGAAAAATATGATGGCTCCATATGGAAGTTACTTTGAGAAACTAGAAGTTACTTTAAAAACTAACCGACTTCTGAAACAATTCGGATTTCGATACTCTGGATAACCGAACTGATATCAAAATGCTGTAATGAATG
>CALWLO010000221.1 GCA_944381545.1 uncultured Acetatifactor sp.
TTATTTTACACCAGACAGGAGAAAAGCGGAGAATTTCTGATCTTTTTATTGCGAAAAGTTTTTATTCTTCAGAGCTGCTACAGGTTTTTCACCTTGAATTCCTTCTCTGCCTCCCGGCGCTGATCCTTTTTGGCAATATCCTGGCGCTTGTCATAGAGTTTCTTGCCCCGTGCCAGCCCGATCTCCACCTTGACCTTGCCCTCTTTGAAATAGACCTGCAGGGGCACCAGGGTCAGTCCCTTTTCCGCCACCTTGCCGGAAAGCCTGCTTATCTCCTGCCGGTGCAGCAGAAGCTTTTTCACCCGCAGGGGATCCTTGTTGAAAATATTCCCCTTTTCATAGGGGCTCACATGCATGCCGTACACAAAGACCTCACCGTTTTCAATGCGGATAAAGGATTCCTTGATGCTGCACTTCCCCTGGCGCATGGATTTGACCTCCGTGCCGTGCAGGGCAATCCCCGCCTCATAGGTCTCTTCAATAAAGTAGTCGTGATAAGCCTTCTTATTATTGGCAATCAGCTTCTGCGTTTCTTTTTGTTTCGCCATCTTTTCCTCTCCTCGCATGTCGCAGAACCGTCTGCGATACCACGCCAATCCCTTTTCCTCATTCTGCCGGTTCGGCAGCCTGCATCTCTGCAAGCTCAAAATCTATGGTATGCATCAGCCGGTCCGTATCCGCCACCCGCACATGCACCGGCTGTCCCAGACTGTAGGTGCGCCCGGTGGTCTCTCCCACCATTTCATACGTATCCTCATGGTAACAGTAATAGTCTCCGGGCAGCTTGGAGACATGCACCAGTCCCTCCACCGTATTTTCCAGCTCCACATAGATCCCCCAGGCGGTAATGCCGGACACCACGCCCTCGTATTCCTCTCCGATATGGGCCTCCATGTACTCTACCTTCTTCAGCTTCTCGGTCTCCCGCTCCGCTTCATCCGCCCGGCGCTCCAGCCGGGAGGACTGCTTTGCCACCTCCGGCAGGATATCCCGGTAATGGCGAATGCGTTCCTCGTCCAGCCTGCCCCGCAGCTGTTCCTTGATGATTCGATGGATCTGCAGGTCCGGGTAACGCCGGATCGGGGAAGTAAAGTGACAGTAATACCGGCAGGCCAGACCGAAATGTCCGCTGCTCTCTGTACTGTACCTGGCCTGCTTCATACTCCGCAGAGTCAGTCTGCTGATCATGGCCTCCTGAGGCGTCCCCTCCACCTTCCGCAGCAGCTTCTGGAACTCCTTGGGATGGATCTGAGCCTGCCCGGCCTGTTTTCCTGCAGGACGATGCCCGGTTCCTTTATTTCTCCGGTTCTGCAGGGCAGCCGCCCTCTCTCCCGCCGCCCGGCCGCCCATCTGACCGATATTCTTCATATAATATCCGAAGTTGCGCAGGAATGCGGACAGCTTCTGGATCTTATCGGGATCCGGCGCCTCATGCACCCGGTAGACAAAGGGCAGCTCCTGCCAGTAAAAATGCTGGGCAACGGTCTCATTGGCCGCCAGCATGAAATCCTCTACCAGCTTCGTGGCCGTGTTGCGCTCATAGGGCCTGATCTCCCGGGGAACGCTCTGGGCGTCCAGCAGAATTTTGCACTCCGGAAAGTCAAAATCAATGGCTCCCCTCTCCTGTCGCTTTCGTCGCAGCAATCCCGACAGGGCCTCCATCTCCTTTAACATGGGCAGCAGCTCAGCATACCCGGCAAAAGCCGGATCCTTTTCTGTCAGTCCCTCTTCTGTCAGCAGACGGTTTACCCCGGTATAGGACATCCGGTGCCGCACCCGGATCACCGATTCACAGATCTCATAGTCCGTAATATTCCCCTTTTCATCAATGGTCATCAGGCAGCTTAACGCCAGCCGGTCCACGCCGGCATTCAGGGAACAGATGCCATTGGATAGCGTATGGGGCAGCATGGGAATCACCCGGTCCACCAGATAGACGCTGGTTCCCCGCTTCAAGGCCTCAAGGTCCAGGGCCGACCCCTCCTGCACATAATTGGTCACATCCGCAATGTGTACCCCCAGATGATAATTTTGTCCGTCAAAGGTTACACTGACCGCATCATCCAGATCCTTGGCGTCTTCTCCGTCTATGGTGATCAGCAGCTGATCCCGCAGATCCCGGCGGCCGGCCCTGTCCGCCTCCGTGACTTCCCCTGAGACCCGCTCTGCCTGGTTCAATACCTTTTCCCCAAAAGCCTCCGGCAGCTCATATCCCCGGACGATGGACAGAATATCCACCCCCGGGTCGTTCACATGGCCCAGAATCTCCACCACCCGCCCCTCGGGATGGCGCTCGCTGCTGCCGTAATCCGTGATCTCTGCCACCACCTTATGCCCGGTGACAGCCCCCCGGGAGCGCTCCTGGGGAATGAAAATATCCTGATGCAGCCGGCTGTTGTCCGGCACCACAAAACCAAAGCTTTTGGACTTCTGATAGGTGCCCACCACCTGAGTAATTCCCCGGGCCAGAATACGCAATACCCGGGCTTCCTGCCTTCTGCCCTCCGCAGCCTCGCCGCCGGTCAGAGCCACCTGCACGGTATCCCGGTGAAAAGCGCCTCCGGTCATCTCCTCCGGCACAAACAGATCCTCCTGCCAGCCCTCGATCTCCACAAAGCCATACCCCTTGGCATGACTGATAAAAGTGCCTGTCAGTACCCGGCCGTCTGCCTTTTTATACTTTCCCTGAGCGGTGACCGTCAGCTGTCCCTCTGTCAGCAATTCCTCCAGGATTCTGTGCAGCACCGGACGTTCTTCCCTGGGTACCTGCAGCAGCATAGCCAGCTCCTTTTCTTTCATCGGTACATACACCTGGTCTGCCACCAGCTCACATATCATTTTTTTCCGCTGCTCTGTATCCTTACTTTCCATAACTTCCTTTCCTCTGTGCAGACCGGTACCGGGCGGATTCAAAGAATCTCATAAGAAAACACCCTTGTCCAGCAAGGGTGTTCTTCTTCCGCATCTAAAATACATTCAGATTCAGTACCACAGCAAACAGGATAAATGCCACAGCCAGAACCTTGGTGATCTTCACCAGCATCCCTTCCATGGATCTTCCCTTATTTTTCCCCCAATAGGTCTCTGCTGCGCCGCTGATTGCGCCAAGGCCTGCGGCCTTGCCCTCCTGCATCAATACTACAATCACCAGTGCTATACAATCAATTATAAACAAAATCGTCAAAATTAATCTCAGTGCTCCCATTTTCACACCTCCTAATGTCAAACAAGAACAATCTTAGCATATAAACTCCTCATATGCAAGACTTTTTTGCATTTTTATTCCTGTTCCTGTAAATAGATGAAAACTCTGTTCTGAATGACTTCCACTGTTTCCTCTGCACTCTTCTGTCCATCAAAAAATGCAGCAGACTCTTCTTGAATAATGGATAGGATCTGTTCGTCATTGTCCCCGATCACCCGGGCCGTATCAAGCAGAGCCATAATGGGATCCATAGTTCGAATCGTACTACTCTTACTGCCCCAGGATGCACAGTACACTTTGCTTTCTTCATCACAGGCCAGTCCCCAGATAGACTCATTGTTCGGAGCTACAATGGTCTTCCTATGCGTTCCATCCGTATCAAAGCCAAAAACTCTGCCATCCTTTCCTACTGCAAACAGATGGCTCTCCTTATCTACTGCCGTCTCTTCGCCCATGCCATATGGAAATAGCCGGGAAACATCTTTCTGAAATAATTCCAATCCGGCCGCATTATATTTTGCCAAATAAATAACGGAGTCTAAAGAATTCTTTTTTCTTACCATATAAAGTACATAAAGATTCCCCTCCAGATCCGGCTGCGGATTTCCTCCTTCCCATACATAAGTATCCTGATCAAAATTCAGAACAGCAATTGTCTCCGATGCTGCATCAGCTTCCGGTTTGCGGCGCTTCACCTCCCCTTCTGCAGTACAAT
>CALWLO010000222.1 GCA_944381545.1 uncultured Acetatifactor sp.
CGGCATATTTGGAATAGATGACCTGATCGCCCACCTTAACCTCCATCTTTACTTCCTTGCCGTCCACCACACCGCCGGGGCCCACTGCAACTACCTCTGCCTGCTGGGGCTTTTCCTTGTTCTGTCCGGGCAGCACGATTCCGGACTTAGTGGTTTCCTCCGCCACCAGCTGCTTCAATACGACTCTGTCGCCTAAAGGTACTAATTTCATATTGTTTTGCCTCCTTATATAGAATTGATTTAGCTTTTCTTTTGTTAGCACTCTTTTGTATCGAGTGCTAATTTCTAGAACATATATTAGTTTTATATGCGGCGGTTTGCAACCGCATGCACGGTCATTTTTAGTTATCTAGTATTATTTTTTCTTCGTTTTTCTTTTATTTTCTCTTATTTACTCATTTTTTACCGTTTGAAGTGATTTAATACTTATTTTAGAAATTAAGCGCTGTACCCGTAAATCCTCTGCGGTACAGCGCCTATTATCAGCTTATATGTTTTTATTCCTGCGAGCAACGAGCCAAGCGGACATGCTTGCATGTCCATTTGGCGACTGCCCCAAGGGTCAAATACCCCGCCCCTTGGGGCGCTGCAAATTAGATGCCCCGTCGCCTGCAGCGGGGTCTTTGACTTCCGTCCACACTCCACCGGCATTTGGTATCAGCATTTGATCTCCAGATATCCCTGAAGCTTGCTCATATCATACTCCTCCAACACTCCCAATGTGGAATCATAGAACTTGCCGTCATAATGTACCAGATAGTGGCAGAAGCGCCCCATCTTCTCCATCATGATACAGCACTTGGGCAGTACCGCCTCACGTCCCTCGGTATATACAATGATATCCGTATGATCAATGCCATAGTAATTCAGAGCCGAAATCACCCTGCCCATGGTTGCCTGCCACTCCCGGCAATCCATCACACTGATCACCTCTGCAATGGTAACACCGGCCAGCATCGCCACACAGGACTGACCGCACAGGCCATCCTCCGGCTGCATAATCACCTGCATACTGTCAATCTTACGGATGGGCTTTTCAAAGCTATAGGGGCTGTTCTGATCCATTTTGATCAGGCTGCCGGTTACATGCAGCAGAATCTTATGGGACTGTTCCAGATCCACCTTTACTGCATCCTCGTCCTCAATGTGAATCTGATAATTGCCCTTTTCCAAAGGAATCAGCTCACAGTCGATGATCGCATTGTCCAAAACCACATCCGCCTTGATCACATCTCTCTGCTTGCATACTTCCCAGATATTGAAGGGAATGGGAATCATATAACCCTTTTCTTTTTTCTCAATCCTGGCTTCAAAAAAATATCTCATTTCTGCATCCTCCACCAATACATTTAAACTATTGTAACCGCTTACATTTTCTATTTTACCAGAATCTTATCCACATGCAATAGCTGTACCGAAAAAAATACAACTCGTTATTTTTCTGTCAATTATTGTCCTTACGGACTCTGGACGGAGACTGCCCATAGTATTTTTTGAATAGCTTGCTGAAGTGATACGCATCGTCATATCCCACCGCTGCAGCCACCTCCTGGATGGACATGTCTTTCTCCTGTACCAGCAGCTCCCTGGCCTTCTCCAGCCGGATATGGATCAGATGCCTTATCGGGGTATCGCCCGTCTCGCTCTTGAAAATCTTGGAAATATAAAAAGGACTTAAATACATATTTTCCGCAATGGTATCCAGAGAGATCTTTTCATGATAATGATCTTCAAAATAGCTGATGATCTGTTCCACCACATACTTCTTATTGACTGACTCGAAGGAATAGCCCTTCATGGACTCGGGAAGCTGTGCCTGCTCCTTCAGGATCAGCAGCAGCAGCTGCATCAGATAGGCCTTCAGCATATGATACCGTCCCTGCCAGCATACAGTACTCTCCGCTTCCATGGAAGAACAGATCCGGAAGATCCTCTGACGCAGTTCCCCCCCGGTATGCAGGATATATCCTCCTCCAGGAAGCGGTACATCCCCCGGCTCCCGTCCTGCCAGCTGCACATCACAGAAGCCCACAAAAAACTCCGTAGCTGGTACCTCAGCTTCGGGCACATACAGAGCCTGATGATGGACGCCTGGCTTAAAGATCAGCAAATCTCCCTCACTGATCTCATAGATCTGCCCCTCAATACGATATTTTCCCGTACCGGACATCACAAAGGCCAGCTCCGTGATATCGTGGCAGTGATATGGCTCCTCTTCTGCTGTCCGGGTTCCCTTCCAGGTAAAGAGGAAGGTGGGATTCATCTCTTCAATCCCTATCTGGTTTTCCTCACGGGCGCAATATTGATTCATCTGTACATCTCTCCGCTGTTTTCTGAATTCTATTTCTATTCTAATCGTTCCTGCCAAAAATGTAAAATCTTTTTTCTTCCATTTTACGCAATAACCCCGGAAGACTCCTTTGCACAATACTGCACAGGAATCTCCCGGGGTTCTCTCGGCAAGGCTTCTTAATATAACAGCTATATCCCCAGGATCAGCGTAGCAATCTGGAAATATACCAGGAGCGATAAAGCATCCACGATGGTCGTAATAAAGGGGCTGGCCATCACCGCCGGATCAAAGCCCAGCCGCTTGGCGGCCATGGGCAGAAGGCCCCCCACCAGCATCGCCATCACCACCGCTGCCACCAAAGTCAGGCACACTACCAACGACACTGCCACGCCCAAACGGTCAAACAGCATCAACTTAACAAAATTAGCAGCCGCCAGCGTACAGCCGCACAAAACTGCCGTGCGGAGCTCCTTCCACATGATCCTCGGCACATCCCGGTACGCAATCTCTCCCAAGGACAGTCCGCGGATAATCGTCACACTGGTCTGTCCTCCTGCGTTGCCGCCTGTATCCATCAGCATGGGAATAAAGGCTGTCAGCGCCACATAGACACTCAGAGCATCCTCAAAAGAGGTAATGATGCTGCCGGTAAAGGTGGCAGATACCATCAAAAGCAACAGCCAGGGAATCCTCTTTTTAAAAATTTCCCATACGGAGGTACGCATATAGGGCTTGTCGCTGGGAACCAGCGCTGCCATCTTTTCCATATCCTCCGTTGCCTCTTCTTCAATGACATCCACGATATCGTCCACTGTGATAATGCCCACCAGCCGGTTTTCATTATCCACCACCGGCATAGCTGTAAATCCGTATTTCCGGAACTGTCTGGCTACCTCCTCCTGGTCAGTATGAGTATGCACAGATATCACATTCTCATGCATAATCTCTCCGATGGTCTCATCGGGTTCACTGAGCAGCAGATATCGCAGCGCCACCGTACCTAAAAGCTTGCGCTGGGCATCCAGCACATAACAGATGTTGATGGTCTCACTGTCCAGACCCACCTTGCGAATCCTGGCAATGGCTTCCTCCACTGTCAGACTCTCTTTCAGATCCACATATTCTACGGTCATGATACTGCCCGCAGAATCCTCCGGATAACGCAGCAGATGGTTAATATCCCTTCGGGTCTCCGGGCTGGCGCTCTCCAGCAGGCGCTTGACCACGTTGGCCGGCATCTCCTCCAGCAGATCCGCCGCATCATCCGCCATCAGATTATCAATAATGCTGGCTGCCTCCCGATCCGTCATGGAGGTAATGATCATCTGCTGCAGATCCACCTCCAGATAGGAAAAAATGTCTGCTGCCAGATCCTTTGGCAGAATCCGAAACGCCTTCACCATGCGCTCTACCGGCAATTCTTCCATGCATGCGGCAATATCTGCGTCATTCAGATCGAGTAGCAGCTGACGAAGCTTTGTA
>CALWLO010000223.1 GCA_944381545.1 uncultured Acetatifactor sp.
AGTTTCAGTGATGCCAGCGGGCAGGTGACAGGTTTCGTGAGGCAGGATTTTGTGTCCTTAGAGGGCGAGCTTGTACCGGCAGACCAGGTTTCCCAGGAGCCGGAGACACCCGATACGGAAGAACCGGCAGCGGATGAGGAACCGGTTCAGGAACAGGAACATAAAGACTTTGAGACCCAGCTGGAGGAGGACGGCTGGTATCTGCTGGATTATACCTCCGGCAATAAGTACTCTATCGAGGAAATTTTTGATACAGCAGAGAAGAATGCGGAGCTGTATGAACAAAGTCAGGAGAGGCTGAGATCCATGAGGATCATTATGATTGTATTGGTGGTTGTGGTGATCCTGCTGGCATTAGCCACAACGCTGCTGTTCTTTAAGATCCGGGATATGATGGACGCCGCATATTTTGAGGAAGTGGAACAGGAAACAATCCGCAAGAGACAGGGACAGAGGGCAGCAAACAGAGCCACTATGCCTACGGTAGGAGCTGGCAAGCAAAGCTCTCCCGGTCAGTCGAAGCCGGCAGGCGGCCAGCAGACTCGAGCCGCAGGAGGTCAGAAAAGGCCTGCTGCGGGGAGTCAGGCAAGACCTGCAGGCTCAGGCCAACAGGCCAGAGCTGCGGGGGGGCAGACAAAGCCCGCCGGCAGTGCGCAGAAACCCGCAGGGAGTCAGGCTGCACGTCCGGCGCAGCCCGCATCCAAGCCGGTACAGCCTACGTCAAGACCGGCACAATCCGCATCCAAGCCTGCACCGCAGGCTCGACCGGCACAGTCTTCGGCGAAACCTGCGCAGCAGACTTCTCAAAATGCCGCATGGCAGTCCAAGAACTTTATGGCGGATGACGATGAATTTGAATTTGAGTTCCTGAACTGGGATGGTGAAGAAGATAACTAAGGATAATGTGGAGAGGAACCCTGGTGGGGGTCTTGAGGAACCCCTAACGGGGTTCCTCTTAAATCTTTATAAATTCTTTCCTGCTTCTTGCAAAATGCGTCATTTGTGATAAGATAAGTATAACAAAAGAAGAAGGAGGTATGCTGTGTATGGTGATAGAGATCGATTTTAACAGTGATGAAGCGTTGTATCTGCAGCTGCGGAATCAGATCATCATGGGAATAGCTACTTCGCAGTTTCATGAAGGAGATTCCCTGCCCAGTGTCCGTCAGCTGGCGGATTTGGTGGGTATTAATATGCATACGGTGAACAAGGCCTATACGGTTCTGAAACAGGAAGGCTTTGTGAAGGTAGACAGGCGAAAGGGAGCAGTCATTGCGATTGATGTGGATAAGCTGCAGACGATTGCAGAATTAAAGAAGGAACTTCGGGTAATATTGGCTAAGGGGAGCTGTAAAAATATTACCAGGGAAGAGATGCATGAATTAATTGATGAAATCTATGAGGAATATGGAGGACTGGAGTGATGCAGCCACAGTTTACAGAAAAGGCAGAGGCCGCACTGAAAATTGCAGAGAGATTCGCACGTTCTTTGAAGCAGGGATATGTGGGAACTGAGCATATTCTGGTAGGCCTGATGAAGGAGGGCACGGGTGTGGCGGCCAGGGTGCTGACAGATAACGGCGTATCTTTGGAACAGATGATGGATATGATCCGGGAGCTGATTGCTTTTGAGAAAGGCACTGCGGTGCTGGAGCGGGAGGGCTTTTCTCCCAGGGCAGAGAAGATCCTGGAGGAGGCTCACAGGCAGGCGGAGCGTTTTGGGCAGACCCGCACCGGTACGGAGCATATTTTGATGGCCCTAATTAAGGAAGGGGAAAATGTGGCAGTGCGTCTGCTGAATACCATGAATATTTCCCCGCAGAAGATTTATGTAGATGTGCTGGTGGCCATTGGTGCAGACGCTAACCTGTATAAGGAGGATCTGAGCAAAAAGCCGGGAAAGACCGGTAAAGCCGGCACGCTGGAGCAGTATAGCCGGGATCTGACGGCTCTGGCCAGAGAAGGAAAGCTGGATCCGGTAATCGGCCGGGAGGATGAGATCCGCAGGGTAATTCAGATCCTGAGCCGCAGAACGAAGAATAACCCCTGCCTGATCGGTGAACCCGGTGTGGGTAAGACTGCTGTGGTGGAAGGACTGGCGCTGCGAATTGTGCAGGGGGAGGTGCCTTTTACCGTACGGGATAAGAGGGTACTGACACTGGATCTGTCGGGCATGGTGGCAGGCAGCAAATACCGGGGAGAATTCGAGGAACGGATTAAGAAGGTGATCCGTGAGGTGATTGCGGCAGGGGATGTGATCCTGTTTCTGGATGAGATGCATACCATCATTGGGGCCGGCGGTGCGGAAGGGGCGATTGACGCCTCCAATATCCTGAAGCCTTCTCTGGCAAGAGGCGAGATTCAGCTGATCGGCGCTACGACAATTTCCGAATATCGGAAATACGTAGAGAAGGATGCTGCCCTGGAACGGAGGTTTCAGCCGGTGAATGTGGAGGAGCCTACGGAAGAGGAAGCAATCCTGATCCTGGAGGGAATTAAGGAAAAGTATGAAGCGCATCATCAGGTAACCATCAGCCAGGAGGCAGTGGAGGCGGCAGTGAGACTTTCCAGCCGTTATATCAATGACCGGAATCTGCCGGATAAGGCCATCGACCTGATTGATGAGGCAGCTGCGGCAGCCCGTCTGCGGACGGCGAATGTGCCCCATAAGCAGCAGAACCTGCAGAAGCAGCTGCAGGAACTGGATCTGGAACTGGAGGGGGCTATCCGCCGGGAAGATTTTACAGGGGCCGGACAGATAAAGCATCAGCAGGATGAGGTCATGCAGAAGCTGGAGCGGATGAAAAAGCGGGCCGGCAGGGTCAAGGAAGAACCCCGTCTGGTGATCGGAGAAAACGAGATTGCCGCTGTGGTTTCCATGTGGACCCGTATTCCTCTGCAGAAGCTGGCGGAGAAAGAGAGCGAGCGGCTGCTGAAGCTGGAGGAGACTCTGCATAAGCGTGTAATCGGCCAGGAGGAGGCAGTCAAGGCGGTATCCAGAGCCATGCGCAGGGGCCGGGTGGGTCTGAAGGATCCCGGCAGGCCCATTGGCTCATTCCTGTTTTTAGGGCCTACGGGCGTGGGGAAAACCGAGCTCAGCAAGGCATTGGCAGAGGCCATGTTTGGTTCTGAAAGTGCTATGATCCGTGTGGATATGTCAGAATATATGGAGGGGCATTCGGTTTCTAAGATGATTGGTTCCCCACCCGGCTATGTGGGCTTTGATGAGGGGGGCCAGCTCAGTGAAAAGGTACGCCGTAATCCCTACAGCGTGGTGTTGTTTGACGAGATTGAGAAAGCGCATCCGGATGTTTTCAACATCCTTCTGCAGGTGCTGGACGATGGGCATATTACGGACTCCAAGGGGCGGAAGATCAGCTTTAAAAATACGATTCTGATTATGACCTCCAATGCAGGGGCGCAGCGGATTGTGGATCCCAAGAATCTGGGCTTTGCCGCAGATAACAGTGCGGAGCGTAACTACGAAAAGATGAAGTCCGGTGTGATGGAAGAGGTAAAGCGCAGTTTTAAGCCCGAATTTATTAACCGTATTGATGATATTATTGTGTTCCATCAGCTGGATCATGAGAATATGAAGGAAATCATAAAGCTGCTCTCCGGCAATCTGTGTAAGCGCTGTCAGGAACAGATGGAGATACATCTGACGCTGACCGGTGCGCTGAAGGAACATCTGGTGGAGAAGTATGCGGATCAGAAGATGGGCGCCAGCCCTTTAAAGCGGGCGATACACTCCGTGGCAGCGGATGCG
>CALWLO010000224.1 GCA_944381545.1 uncultured Acetatifactor sp.
GGGTATCCCTCTTTTTTCCTAATATGCCGCTTCGCTCCGTGCCGGCCAATCACCAGGCAGTATATTCCGAAGCCGCTTTGACATCACCCTTATTGTAAGATGTCAGGGTCAAAAGGTCTAAACCCACATGAGCTTGCTCATAAGCGGGGAAAAGACCTTGGGCAGAATTGTGGGAGTGTGCAGCACGGAACAATCCGCAGGCATCATAGCCAGTGGCTTTTGACCCCAGCATCATGATAAGGGGAGTGGAGAAAATATGCCAGATCTATCTTAAAGTAAGGTAGAAAAAACGAAGAGATCGTGCTATACTGAAGCCATATGATATGGGGCCTGTTCTTGGAAGCGATCCCGGGAATTTCATTTCGTCCAAGACTGCAGTCTCCGGAAAGGAATGGGTTTGGAAAGTATATGTTAAACAGGCAAAAAGGGAAATGGCTTTATCGGCTTCTGCCGGGGGCAATGCTGTGCATTCTCCCCGCACTATTACAGGAACCGTCTTTTTCCTGTGCAGCTGCGGACAGGGAGCTTTCTGCCCGCTATGCTTCAGAAGACGGGCTGATTCTGCGCACCCTTCCCTTCTATCCCCCCTACCACGGCATCTATGCCCACCGGCGCCATTTTCTCTGTGAAGAAGAGCTGCGGACAGCCCTGGAAATGGCCGCCTGCATGGCGGAGGATTCTCTCCCGGTTCTGACCCTTGGAGAAGTGCCTGACCGCTATGTGCGCCGCTGCGAAGACATGCTTTCCCTGCTTCCCTCCGGCCTACGTTATCTGTTTACGGACTATGGCTGGCATTTCTATGTGACTGCCGAGGATATTGCCCTGACCGAATTTGACGGCGAATATCCTTCCGTCAAAGGAGTCACCGATGTACAGAGCCTGTATATCAAGGTCGAATCCAGGGACAATGCCACCGATACCACGGTTCTGCATGAATTTGGGCATTTTCTGGATTACTGCTGTGATTTTCCCAGTGAGAAAAATGAATTCCTAACCATCATGGAACAGGAAAACGATCTGGCTGCAGCCATGGGCATGAATTACGGGCTGGGGGATAATGAAGAATATTTTGCGGAAAGCTTCCTATGGTATCTGACTGAGCCGCAGCAGATGCAGCAGCATATTCCCCAGACTTATGCCTTTATCAGCCGCTGCCTGTCCGAGACCATCTATACCGTACATGCCCGCTGACGGCCGCACTCCCCTTTCCTTACGCAACTCTACAGAGCACATGCTGCCGGCATTCCGACAGCCATATTCCGTTTTGACAAAAAATACAGCCAAATCCATCAGGCTTCAGCTGTATTCCTGTGCTTTTGGGGTCAGCACTTCTCCAGTGCCTGGGCGATATCGGCAATCAGATCCTCCTGATCCTCCAGGCCGCAGCTCATACGCACCAGTTCCGCCGGTACGCCTGCCTCCCGCAGCTGCTCGTCCGTCATCTGACGGTGCGTGGTGGATGCAGGGTTCAGGCAGCAGGTCCGGGCATCCGCTACATGGGTCTCTATGGCTGCCAACTTCAGATTCTTCATAAAGGTATTGGCTGCCTCTCTGCCGCCCTTCAGTCCAAAGGATACCACACCGCAGCTGCCGTTAGGCAGATACTTTTGCGCCAGTTCGTAGTACTTGTCTCCGGGCAGGCCGCAGTAATTCACATAAGCTACCTTCGGATGAGTTTGAAGGAACTGCGCTACAGCCTGACCATTTTCACAATGACGCTTCATCCGCACATGCAGACTCTCCAGTCCCAGGTTCAGGATAAACGCATTCTGAGGACTCTGAATAGAACCCAGATCTCTCATCAGCTGGGCGGTGCACTTGGTAATAAAGGCTCCGCCCTGGCCGAATTTTTCCGCATAGGTGATACCATGATAGCTCTCGTCAGGCGTACACAGGCCCGGGAATTTATCTGCATGAGCCATCCAGTCAAACTTACCGCTGTCCACGATGCATCCGCCTACGGCAGCGCCATGTCCGTCCATATACTTGGTAGTGGAATGGGTTACGATATCAGCGCCCCACTCAAAGGGACGGCAGTTTACAGGGGTGGCAAAGGTATTGTCAACGATGAGGGGCACCCCATGGCTGTGGGCACAGCTGGCAAATTTCTCAATATCCAGTACTGTCAGTGCGGGATTGGCAATGGTTTCGCCGAACATTGCCTTGGTATTCGGCTGAAAAGCCGCATTCAGTTCCTCCTCGGACGCATCAGGTTCCACAAAGGTAGTGTCGATGCCCATTCTCTTCATGGTAACGGAGATCAGATTGAATGTGCCGCCGTAAATACTGCTGGAGGCCACAATATGATCCCCGGCGCTGCAGAGATTAAACAGGGCATAAAAGTTCGCCGCCTGGCCGCTGCTGGTCAGCATAGCCGCAGTACCTCCCTCCATCTGGCAGATCTTGGCAGCCACGTAATCATTCGTGGGATTCTGCAAACGGGTATAGAAATAACCGCTGGCCTCCAGGTCAAACAGCTTGCCCATATCCTCGCTGGTATCGTATTTAAAAGTAGTGCTCTGCACGATGGGAATCTGGCGGGGTTCTCCGTTCCCCGGAGTATATCCCCCCTGCACACAGATGCTGTTCATCTTCATCGGTATGTCCTCCTTGCTGATATTGAAATTCAAACTGATACTATTCTAACATATTCCCCCGCATAGCACAAGCCACGCTGGTGCTATTGTACCAATAAAAGTAACAGTACAAATCTTACATCCGTACCAGCTCCCGGCAGCGGTTTAAGGCTGCATAAAGTTCTTGCTTCCTGGGCATGGCCAAATTACCGGGCAGGCTCTCCCGCCCCGGGCAGAAAGCACCGAAGCCCTTCTCCCCTATCTCTTCATACAGAGCCTCCACTGCCTGCTGCAAAGTCCTTCGTCCGTCAAAGCTATGACCTTTCATGTTCTTAATCATATAGGACAGGGCAGTGAGCTGCTCACTGTCTACCAGCTGTTCCACATAACGCATATCCACTGTTTCCCGGTTAATAGAAAAACCATCCAGACCCATGGTCTTCATTTTGATCCGTTCCTCCTTTGCAAAAGTCTGGTCGGCCCGGACTACCCTGTGGAAATCCGGCTTCCCCGCCGCCGGAGCATCTCCCAGTGTATAGGGAAACTGCTCCGCTTCCCTTTTGGCCAAGGCGGTAATCTCCATGGGCCGGTACAGACTCATCTGCAGAATGCAGTCCGCTTTATGAAAATAAGAACCGCAGCTGCCTGCTACCAGGATCGTGGATATCCCATAGGTCTCATAAAGCTCCCGTACCCGGTCAATAAAGGGGATAATGGGCTCCGACTTGCGGCTGACCACCCGCTGCATCAGTTCATCCCGGATCATAAAGTTGGTAGCGCTGGTATCCTCGTCGATCAGAAAGACCCCGGCTCCCATCTCCATGGCTTCTACCGTACCTGCCGCCTGGGAGGTACTGCCGCTGGCATCCTCGGTATAGAAATGCTCCGTATCCTTGCCCCCGGGCAGATTACGGATAAACATGGAGATATCCACCCGCTGAATACTCCTGCCATCCTCCGCCCTCAGCTTCATGGCGCTGTCATCAGTAAGCACATACTCCCGCCCGTCCCCGGCAATATGGTTATAGACGCCCTTTTCCAACGCTTCCAGCAAGGTGGATTTCCCGTGATAGCCCCCTCCCACGATCAGAGTCACTCCCTTTCGGATTCCCATGCCCCGAAGCGTCCCTTT
>CALWLO010000225.1 GCA_944381545.1 uncultured Acetatifactor sp.
ACGCATGGGAAGATTGCGGGATGAGGATTTAAATATCTATACCTATACAGATGATGGGTATGAAAAGTTTGACGTGGTAAAAGCTGTCAGTGGAAATTATCTTGGCTGCCTTTCGGATGGTTACAGGGATAGCTGGATTATTATGTCAGACGCAAGGTTTGAGAAGTATTGGACACAGTTCCAGGAGAAAGAGGACGAACCTGTCTATCTGGCGTTGCTTTGTATTCCGGAGGAGTATCGTTCTCAGGCGGGAGAAGAACTGAAAAATTATTCGGACAAATATGGCGTAGAAGAAATGAGTTCATTGCAGGAGAACTATTATGATGTAAATCAGGTGGTAGACGGGATTGAGAAGCGAAGTCTGTTTCAGATAAGCAGTAAACTTTTGCTGATCTTGTCGCTTCTGTTCAGTAGTGTTTTTATTGTGAAGATAAAGGCGATGGCTGATGAAGAAAGCATGCAAAGAAGATACACTTTTTTATCTTCCATGGGAATGCATCGAAAAGAAAGAAGAAAGAATGCGCGGTTTGAGGTGATCTGTACAGCTGCAATACCATTGATTATCGGTATTGTCTATGGTGTGAATTATAATGTACAGTACTGGAAACTTCTGATGGCTTCTGGGGATGATATGAGCGGTGATTATATAAAAGTATTAGCGATTCATCTTCTGCTGTATTTTATCTTACAATTTATTGGCATTCTGTTCATTGCTGCAGGGACAGCGAAAAAAGTTACAGAGAAATCTTAAGTGGGAGGAAATAAATCATGCATGTATTAGAGGTGGAAAATTTAATCCGTAATTATCAGAAGTCAGCGTTGAAAAAGAGTGACGAGGATATCAAGGTCTTAAAGGGTCTCAACTTCTCTGTGGAGCAGGGAGAGTTCGTGGGCATCATGGGAAAGTCCGGATGTGGAAAGACTACCCTTTTAAAGGTGCTGGGAATGATCGATAAGCAGACGGACGGCGTTGTGCGGTTTATGGAAAAAGACACCAGTAAGCTGTATGGCGATGAACTGGCCGATATCCGGAGAGAGCAGATCGGCTTTGTGTTCCAGGATTTCTATCTGATGGACAGCCTGTCTGTGGAGGAGAATATCATGCTGCCTATGATCCTGGGACAGGAGAAGGTAGACGTGATGACGAAGGCTGCCAGAAAGTATGCGGAGCAGTTCCAGATCAGCCATCTGCTGAAAAAGAATCCTTATGAACTGTCCGGCGGTGAGAAGCAGAGGGTAGCCATCTGCCGTGCGCTGATCAATGACCCGGATCTGATCCTGGCGGACGAGCCTACCGGGAACCTGGACTCCAAGTCCGGCCAGATCGTCATTGACGCACTGGTGCGGATCAATCAGGAATTTGGAAAGACCATCGTAATGGTCACCCACGATCCGCAGATGGCCAGCTACTGCAGTCGGATCATCCTGTTAAAGGACGGCGTGATCCTGGATAATCTGGATCACGGAGACAGCCAGGAAGCGTTCTATCAGGAGATCATCGGACGGATGGCGGATTTATAGAGTTTTACGGGGGAGATAGAAGATAACATATTTTTAGAAATTCATTTTTTCAGTAAATCTATAAATTGTTTTTATAAGGGAAGAATAGGTGATTTCCTTTGCATAAGTATTTTGTGCCTGATATCGTTTCCATAGATCTTGTAGAAAAGATGAGTTTTTTAATGCTGATAGAATGGGTTCTATATCCTGCAAAACAGGTAGAGAGTTCCTTTTTTCTGCTGTTGCGAGGACAGCCTGCTTAAGAAGATTCCAATCTGCATTTTCTTCATATAGCCGATACAAAAGATGCAAGTCATAAAAATCTCTTGCGCGGGTGTTTCCTATATTCCTGCGGATAATCGTCTCATATTTTTCTGCCAGTATTGTTTCTATTGTATAGGCTTTAATTGCTGCCTGGCGGTTGTCAAATAAAAAAGGATAGGAAAATTGGATTTCTCCGGGGATAATTTTATCCCCGGTTGTGATATCGATTTTCATAGGGATTTGCATTTTTCCATAGACAGCCTGGATAGAAGCACGAAAGTTGTTATATTCGTCATCTTCGCGAATGGGGGAGAGATCTAAGAAATGAAATTTTATTCCGTCATCAATGGGTTGGTTTAAAATTTCTATAATGGCTTTTCGGATATTTTTCTCATCCATCGCCAGTCCTTTTACAGTTGTGTCCATATCCATGGTAGTACGTTCTGCAATGCCGAGAATTGCTGAAATCAACAGGCCACCTTTGAGAATGAAATTATCTCGATATGGGGAAACGGCCAGGCGTTCAATGATTCGTTCAAACATAAAGATCTGAAGAGCTTCCTGCGCGTGGATTCCTTTTCTTTTTGCCAGGTTGCGGATAGCTCCTTTCAATTGTTCAGGTGTTTTCATCATAATAATATCTCCATATATTCTTCTACTTTTTTTTCAATATGAAATTTTTTGGCATATTCCATCAGACGGATATAATTACTTTCCTTGGAGGAAAAATATCCTTTTATCGCCTGTGAATAAATTTGTGGATCTGTCTGCCTGCGGATTCGTATCGTATCGCAGATACACCGCTCTTTGTCGTAAATCTTGATTTTCCCACCTTGGGGGGAGATGGTTTCTGTGATTCCGACATTCCACAATGAAGGGATGGTTCTGTGAAAATCTACATTATGCATTTTTTCTTTTAAATAAAATACATTATAATTTTTTGGAACAGTCAGTGAGATCATATGCGGGAAGCGATCTGACAATCCATGGAAATATAAGGCTGTTCCATAAGAGAAAATTCCTTTTTTACATCTGCTTTGCAAGAGGACAAATTCATCATTGTTATTGCCTGAAAAAGAATAGATTCCACGGCTTTCCCGGATCAAAATGCCTTGATCCAGATATTTTTTTAGGATTTCCCGGCGGATGCCGGATTCGGTTACATCTTTTGTATATAAATATCCGTTTTCCCTGGTAAGTTTTTTTAAAGAATTTAAATCAGTCATAGCCTGCACCACCTTTCGTTGAAACTTGATACTATTATAATATAAAGTATCAAGTTTGTACATACAAAAAATAATTTTCTTAAGCATTTATTTTTCGGAGTCTGGCAAAAAAATATGCTGCACGGCGCGAAGATATAATCTGTTTATGTCAGAAGAATACGTAGATAGTAAGATATATGATGAAGGACTTCGAGAAAAGGACCTTTAAACCGATTATTAATGGGATCGGGAATTGTTACGTGGAAGCAGTGGTTTAGCAAAATATAATATTTATTTTTATTACGGGATGCATGTCAGTGCGTAATAGATCCCGCACAGGGTGTCGATCCCGGAGGAGTGTCCAATCTTTGAAAATGCGGTCAGGATCTCATCGGAAGTAACCGCGCCGGAAGATTTTCCAAGGGACACGACGGGCAGGCTGAACTGCCGCTCCAGCGCGCAGGCAAGAAATGCCCGGCTGATGTCGTTGGTATCATGTAGATGGGCGTAAATTTCCTGCCGGAGAGCTGTGGTGAAGGGAAGATTCCAACTATTTGTAAGGATCAGCCCTGCCAGTGCACCGCAGAGGAAGTCGTCGCCGGAGGGGGTCAGGCCGATGCCAAGTCCGGTCAGACGTACAAGAGCCGCAGCCGCGGCTTTTGTCTCTTGGTTTTGAAGGAAAAGCCTGCAGTCTGTCAGGCTATTTTTGCTGCCTCCATGATAAGGGAAGC
>CALWLO010000226.1 GCA_944381545.1 uncultured Acetatifactor sp.
CGGGAATATGACACAAAAAAACCCGGAAAGCGTATGCTCTCCGGGTACAGGGCGAATTCCTTAATCCAGGAACGCGGGCGGAGCCGGCGACTTGCCCATGGCTCTCTCGATTTTCGTGGTCAGCACAAAGGAAATGCAGCCCAAAACCGCCCCGAACACGATGGCCAGGATTCCAAAAGGTTCTCCTAAAATCTGCCATACCACTGCGGCTACAGAACCCACTATCACACTGACGATACCAGCGTTTTTCGTAGCCTCCGGCATGGCCAGTCCCAGGCCATAAGCCGCAAAAGGACCTGCGGAGCGCAGGGCAAAAGCAAACAGGTTCAGGGTTACGATACTGATATTCAGCATTGCGATCAGCATCGCGCACAGGCCGATGACGATGTTGCAAACTCTGGTCATAATCAAGGTCTGGCGTATGTGTCAAGTAATCGTTGGCACTTTTCCTTTTTCTTTTGATGTTTGATTATTTTATCTTTTTTCTGACTATTTTAAAGGCTCTTTCTCTCAACTTCCATGTCTCCTATGAACAGAATGCTGACATAAACGCCTTCCTTGATGCCGTTCTCATCGCATCCAGCAAAGGCATATGATGGGTGATGACATCGACATCTCTGTTTCCCTTCCCTTCTTTTTTCGGCGCTTTTGCCGCACTCAGGGTCTGCACAATTTCCTGCATCTGCATCGTAAAGATCAGGCCGTCCGTATACCTCTCAATCGTATCGATCAGCTCACGGTTTTCTTTCCGGTACAGGGCTTTTGCCATGTTATTCGCTCCGTTTATGGACCAGCGCATCCTTCTGTGCTTCATCCGTAAGGTGATAGCCGTACAATTCTGGTTCTCCTGCACTCCCATGTCCTTATATACAATCCCCGGCTTTGCTTCTGGTATCTTAATCCCTCGTTCCTGATATGGCAGCAGTCCGGCTTTGTTATTTGACAGATATTCATACAGTTTCTTTGCATTGCCGCTCCGTTTGTCAGCTGCATCTCTGCTCTCCACACTATCCCCATAAATCCGGATGTATTCCAACATCTCATCGATTTTCCCGGCTTCAAACAATTCGGTTACTGCTTTCTGCGCTTCTTTCTCTTTCAGTTTCCTTTTTATTTCCTGATAAATGTGAAATCGGTCAAGCTGGAAGATCACTTCGGGATCATACGGTTCTTTGATCCAGCTCCCTCCATCCCCATTCAGTATCCTCTGCTGTATCTCGTCCGCATTATATTTTTTCTCAATCAGGGCCTCCCGTTTCCGGTGGAACTCATCGCTTTTTTCCATCCCCGCCATCATTGTTTTGTTTACCAGACGACTCCGCTGCCTGCTGCTCCCATCCCATCCTTCATACATTGTGAAGACTTTCATTTCCTGCTTCTTCATCTTTTTATGGTCTTTATCCTGCATGGAGAGCCATACGCCGTCCATCTCTTCAAACAGCACCGGCAGACTCTCCCTGCCTTCCGCCTGTCCGGCTTCCATTTGTTTTACGGCATGGTCTTCTTCCTCACGGATCCGCTCGCCAAGCCTCTGTACCAGGTTCCATGCGCCTCCATGGCTGATGCTCTGGCCGCAGGTTTCGCTGATGATCTCTGCTGTTACGCGGTAAGGAGATTCGGTAACCGTCATGGCGATTTTTTCTGCCAGGTTTGTAGAGAGCAGCCCGATCTTATCCATGTGCATGGCTTCATCCAGCAGGTATACACAGGCCTTCCTTCCATCCTCCAGATTCGTCTGGTAGACTCTTCGGGCATAGCTTACTTCCCCATAAACGGTCTTGATCGTAGTCATCCGCTTTCCCTTATCCCGGTACTGGCTTTTATCTCTTCCTTCTGCCAGTTCCGCATCATAGTTCTCCAGCAGGATCCGGGTGATCTCCTGTGCCAGTTCACAGACATATCTGAAAACTTTCTGCTCCAATGTCTTGAAAGATACCAGCTTTTCCTCTACAATAGATTTCATCATACAGTCTCCTTTATATGTTTTTCTCGCAACTAACATCATAAAGAAAAACTGGATGATTGGGAAGTAGGGAATTTCTCTGCTTCCCTTTTATTTTAGGAATAATTCCTATCTTTGCCAATAATAATTATACACTAACCTTCCATCAAAAAACGGCCCCCGAAGCACCGTCCGAAAGCCGTCTCATTTTTCATATTAATTTGTATTATTCTCCGCCGCCCAGATCGTTCACATACACCAGCACGTCCTCATCTCCCTGCTGGATCTCGTCTCCGGAGTAGTTCTCCCCGTTCACCAAAAGCTTCAGGGTAGCCAGCTGGTAATTCTCGATAAAGGTATTGCCCAGCTCCGCAAGGAACATCTCGTCGGAAGCGCCCTCCTCGCTGACCGCCTGGCTTAAATCCAGGGTACCGGCCGCATTCTCCCCTTCGCCATCGATGGCAAAGGAAAGCACCTGGGTGCCCTCGGTCAAAACACCGTATTCCACCAACTTGTCCACCATCTCCTGGGCGTCCATATCCTCGGTGGTCAGAGAGTCCATGGACTGTACAATGGAGTCGTCCACATCGCTGCCATGATAAACCGCAATAATCGCCACCGGCTCTACGTTGGGATCCGGCACCTTGTCGCTGGCCCCTCCGGTGGTCATGGGAACCTCCGGCATCTCCATCTCCCCGGTCTGAGCCGCCGTCTGGGGCTGTTCGGTCGTGGGGGAACAGGCCCCCAGAGCCGCCGCCAGAGCTGCGGATAAAATAATCGCAAGTACTTTCTTCATCACTATAATCATTGCCTCCTTTAGTGCTTTACAAGCCTCTGAACCAGGAATTCAGCTTCGTCAGGGCCTTGGTTAAAGCCCCCAGCTCTTCTTCTGTCAGTTCCTTCACCACGCTGTCAATCATAGACTGATGGAAACGCGCATGATGGGTAAATACGTCCCTGCCTCGGGCCGAGAGGGAGATCAGAACCACTCTCCGGTCCTCGCTGCTGCGCTGGCGGATCACATATCCCTTTTTCACCAAGCTGTTGACCGATATGGTCAGGGTTCCCACCGTCACTGACAGCGCCCTGGCTACGGCGGACATACTCTTTGGTTCTCCCGCGCCGATGGCCTCAATCACATGAAGATCGTTAATGGTTATATCCGGATAGCCCAGCTTCCGGACCGCTCTCTGTTCAATTCCCGTAATATCCCGGAATAAATTCACCAGCACATCGTTCAGCGTCTCATACGTTCCCACTTTTTTCCCTTTCGTTTCCCGCTTCAAAAAAGCTTCCTACTGATTGTACAGTATTTTAGAAATTCATACAACCCCCTAAATCCTTATGAAATTCTTAAAAGACTGTCATTTTTTCAAGTTCTACCCATATATTCCGGCCCGTCGCTTAAAAATCCCCATCTTCCTCAAGAGCCAGGCGGGCAACGGCCTCGCCCCGCTCTTCAAAATTGCGGAAAATGCCGTAGCTGGCAGCCGCCGGCGATAGAAGACAGCTGTGCCCGGGCCGGGTCAGCTTCCTGGCAGCCTTTACGGCCTCCTCCAGATGCTCGGCCAAAATCAGCCGCTCCTTTCCCTGAAACTCCGGACAGCTTTCCAAAATTTCACGGTATATCCGCTTCCCGCTCGCCTCCATCAGCACAATATGGCGTACCGGATGAGAGGACAAAAAGCGAATCAATTCCCCATAATCAATTCCCCGTTCCATCCCGCTGATGAGATCCGTATCCTCATTCTCCTGG
>CALWLO010000227.1 GCA_944381545.1 uncultured Acetatifactor sp.
GGCTTTCAATAATCATGCACCTCCAGCTCATGGTTGGATTCTGATGCAGGTATCCCGGATTCACTTTTCTGATGGAGTTCCTTTATTTTTCTTTGTTGTATACCGTTCACGGTTTTCTTCTTTGTGTTTCCAGTATACCGCATTCAGCGCAGCCATAGCGGCGTCTTTGGATTCCTGGTCAATCTCACCGCCGGCAAACATGGCGGAAAGCTGTGTTACCATCTGTTCCATCCGTCTGCGGTCCCTGGAGCCGCCTTTTTCATTTGCTTCTACAATGTAACCGCCGGCAGCGCCCAGAAGGTCTTCCGCGGTAATCCCAAGAGCTACAGCGATCTTATTGACGACTTCCATGTTCCGCGGGTAGCGGTGCCCGGACTCATAGTTTTGATAGGTTCTGAAAGGGATCCCCAGAAAAGCGGCAAAATCCGCCTGGGACATCTCCCGTGCTTTCCGGTAGGACTTTAGCTTCATGCCGAAATCATTGTTTTCACTCATTTTGTATACGCTCCTTTTTGATAAGTTGGACTGCACGAGCCGTATAGGCCAGGGGTATATGCGCAGCCGATTGAATACTTCCGATAGCCGCAGATAAAAGCCAATACAAAAAGTGGGATTGCATACGCAGACGTCAAGGGAAAATAAATACGTCATATGTGTGTAAAATGTATTGACTTGCTAAATCCTGTGTGCTATCATATAAACACGGTTGACGTACTTTTATGATAACATCGAGTGCGTATGTTGTCAATAGGATATAAGAACAAATGTTCTGGTAATTTGATCCACATCAACAACTGCGCAATATACGCAATAATTGTTGCAATATGCATTGACAAAAATGTTGCGCGATGTTATTATATATGCAATAAAATCAAAAGAAGCAATAAAGCTAAGGAGATGAAAAAGTGGAAAATAAAGTTGATATGACTGCCTTGGCTAATTATGTTAGAGTCAGACCGCCAGATAAGGACAAATTGGCAGAACTTGTTATCCGTGCAAAAGGCGCTAAACGAAGTATGCGACAATTCGCTATAGAGTGTGGGATTGATCCCTCGACAATGTCAAGGATCATAAATAAGAAGATATCCAAAGCGAGTTCTGACGAAGTGATTATATCTATTGCAGAACATGCAGACGAAGAAAGCGGTATTACAATTGAAATGTTGATGGATGCTCATGGAAAAGTCCCTAGAAGAATGACAGGCAGGATAAGGAATGAGTCCTATGCGGCTATGGCGAAAACTATCTGTGATATTCTTTTCAAGGAGTTGCTGAGACGCGGGTATGCAATCGCCTCGCCTAAAACGGAGGTAATCCATAACGCCTTAAACTATAGATACCGTACGGACTGGAGTTTGTTTACTGATGCAAACTCAAAATCTGGAAAAATGGAGTTATGGGAGTTTGAATTTTGGCCAACAATCTCGAATGGGGAAAAAGAAATTAAGCATACAACCATGAAATTCCGCCAGAAGTTCCTAATGGTTTTGGGACTATATTATACAGGAGATATGAATCCCAAAAAAATGAGCTTTGTTCTTACGGAAAAAAAAGTGTATGATTATCTGCTGGCCACCTTAGATGGAGTTGAATTTCCTAGTATTTTTTCTATTATTTTAATTGATTTGGATAATGCATCTGTGGAGGAAGAATTTGTTTTCCCTGTAAAAGGACATCCTAAAGTTTCTATCACTTTTGGCCCTGTTGAAGAAAAAGAAGAATCAATTGAAAAGGAAAATGAACAGCTAATAGATGAAATACTAGATGATCAGTTGATTTAATCGAGGAGGATACAAAATGAATCGAAAGGGAAGACAATATTATAAGCCGACAAGCTCAGATAAAGGGAGATGTATACACACTAATCTCTCAGAAGAGGAACAAGTCATGGAGGCTATAAGAAGTATCACGGGGCGAGGACATAACGCAGAGGTGAAACGACGAAGTGATGGGTCACTTGCTGTGTATGAGGTTGAAAAAAGAATATCCATCGGATAATTGGATTCGATGAAGGGCTAATAGGAGCCGAGAGTCATGGAAAAGAGCCATGATTTTCGGCTCTTTTTCGTTACACAGAGAATATTGTAGCGATTTGTTTATGTCTGCTGCAATAGTACACCTTTTCAAGATGATCCAGATGCAGGTGATGATGACATGTGAGATTATAAGATGGCGAGGGGTACGACTTCTGCCCGTCGCGATAAAGAGCCTGACGATTTTCATTTGAATCAAAAAAAGGGATTAGAAATGTTAAAGAGGCTTTATAAATATCTGTCGTTATTAATTGACATACAAGATATAGAGTATAAAATGCTTTGATATACTAAATGTTGGAATTGTTTATTGGGCTGTGTATTTTGTTATTCTTACTGACAGACTTTAAATTTTTTTGGTTATATACTGAATTAAAAGAGAATTATCGTGATGTAAATAAAATTGAAATAATGTAAAGTCTTATGATTACACGATTTGATAAACGAATTGTTGACTTGACATTGATAAAACCGGTGGAGGGTAGAAAAAAGTAAGAAGAAGGAATAGGAAATAAAAAAACAAGGGAGGAGGGAAAGTTGATGGCTGTTAAATATGATCCAGTATTGGCATCAATCGGATCAAGAATCGTAAAGCGCCGGGAAGAGCTAGGAATGTCTGCATCAGAGCTGGCAATCCGGGCAGATTTAACATCAAGCACACTTTCCCTCTATGAATCTGGGCAACGTGCAATGGGTGTAGATAAATTACATAGGATTGCAGTTGCTCTTAAAGTCCCTCTTTCCTATCTACAATCAGAAGAATTGGATGAGTTCTCAGCCTTTCCTCCAGAAGCCATACCAGTAATGGAAAAACTAAAAGGACTGACACCGGAGAAGCAACGGATGATAATTAAAATGTTCTCTGCACAGTTAGCCACACTTTGACCGTTCACAGATATAAATTTGTGAACGGTATTTTTTTCTTAAAGTATGCCTTTTGTATTCTAGCGTCTCTGAGAACTAAAAGGGAGTTTCAGAAGGTATCTGTATCAGGAGGCATCTCTAAAAAGTCAAGCTGTAATTTTATCGTATTCGATAAAGGGACATAGAAATCTTATTGTTTCCGATAATTCTTTAGATGGTCGTTTTGGTACCATATAATCAGCCTAAGGGACAGGACATTAAGTGGTTGTGCCAAGGGTTGATTATATTTAATATCTCAAGCCGGATGCATACGGCAGAGGATGTTTTCATACGGGACCTTCCGGATCCGCAGGCGATTGGAAATCAATCACCGGCGGATCCGGAAGGTGCGTAAGAGGACACCTTTGGCCTTATGCATCTTTTTTTATGCTCCAAGCCTGGGAGTCCTCTGAAGCGGCAGGAAGCCGTCCAGTACTCTTTCCCATGATTACATCCTTCTGCCGGAAGCGTCCGCAGAAAGGACGTAACCATGGAAAGAACAAACGACACCAGAAACATCACTGTAACGGAGGAAACCACCTTAAGGGAACTGCTGGAGATGATTGGCGCTGTGGGCAGGGCGGAGAAAACGCCGACCGCAAGGGCCCTCCGGGAGAAGAAGCATGAGGACGGTACCGTGGAGCTGGTACGACCGCTCGCGGAAACGGCGGACGGGGACTGTAAGGTTTACGCCAACGGCTATGCGGTGTACTCCAACAAC
>CALWLO010000228.1 GCA_944381545.1 uncultured Acetatifactor sp.
CGGTCGGGTGGGCGGCGCTTCCCTGAAGACGGATTTTGGTGCGAGTGTCAATTACAATAAATAAAAAAAATTTACCTGATTGCAGGAAGAGACCGTTCTTGGAGGAATGGTCTCTTTTTGCCTGCTTTGTCATGCCCTCCGCTTTCCGTTCTGACTGCAGGTTGCTCCTGCGCACTTGATTTGTGCATTGCAGAAAGGGGGTATTTTTGATATAATGACCTTATTCTAGGCAGGAAACGGCCGAATGGCCATCCATACCTTGATTGCAGAGCAATCAAGGTATAATGACAGAAAGCACTATCTATCCGGAGGGAGGAAGGAAGATTGATATTCAAATGTAAGAACTGCGGCGGTAACTCCGTGTACAGTCCGGAAAAAAAGATGATGTACTGTCCCTTTTGTGACAGTGAGAAGAGCCAGGAGCGGCAGTATGAGCATGCCGAGATGCAGCTCTGTCCTAACTGCGGCGGTGAGGTCTCCTATACGGAGCATACATCGGCTCTGCAATGTCCTTACTGTGATTATTATATTATTTTAGATGAACGGATTGAGGGGGAATATACCCCCGGAAAGATCATCCCTTTTCAGTACAGCAAGGAGATGGTTAAGAAGCTGATCCGTGAAAAATTCAAAAAATGCACCTTTGCTCCCACCGATTTTCTGTCAGAGGTACGTTTAAATACCATGACAGGCGAATACATACCTTTCTGGATGTATGATTATCATACCCGCTGTCAGTTTCAGGGTGAGGGTGTCAAGCTCCGCACCTGGGTGTCGGGCAGTACCGAGTATACAGAGCGCTCCTACTATCATGTAGTACGGGATATGCGAATAGAGTTTGCCGGAATACCGGCGGATGCTTCCCTGAAGATGCCGGATGGGATCATGGATCTGCTGGAGCCCTATCATTATGAGGAGCTGGTACCCTTTCAGCCGGAATATCTGTCCGGCTTTTTGGGAGAAAAGTATAATATGACGGCAGATCTGGTGGAAAGCCGGGCTCATGTCAAGATGGAAAGCAGTGCGGCGGCTATGCTGCAGCAAAGCATTACCGGATATTCTACGCTGAATTCTGTGAACCGGAGTATTACGGCTCCTGCCCCGGATACCGAGTTTGACCTGCTGCCGGTATGGGTATACCGCTATACATATAAGGATCAGGAATATCCTTTCTATGTAAATGGCCAGACGGGAAAAATCATCGGGAAAACCCCTGTCTCCAAGGCAAAAGTATGGGCTTATGGAGCGACACTTTGGGCCTGCCTGACAGCTATTATCATTATGGCCTGCTACCTGTTATTCTAGGGAAAGGGAGGGGATAAGAAGATGGAGAATGATTTTAAGAAGGAAGCACAGAAGCAATATCTGCATTTTTTCCGCATCTGGTTTATTATCGTGGGCATCCTTTTGGTGGTGACGATCCTGGCCGCTATAGTGAGGGGAATCAGCAAGACCAGTTGGGAGCGGGGCAATATGCAGGCGCCGGCGGAGCGGGTTTATGACAGTGCAGATGTGCTGACAGATGAAGAGGAGGATAGTCTGCGCCAGTTGATTGCAGAGAAGGAAGCGCTGATCGGGTGTGACCTGGTGCTGGTGACCATGCGTCAGCCGGTGGAAGGTGCGCAGGCGCAGGAGATTTATGATTATCGCTATACGAGCTGGGAACTGAACATGCAGGATATTGCCGATGATTTTTATGACAATCATGATTACGGCTTTAACGCTCCCTATGGGGATGGGGCATTGATCCTGGATAACTGGTATGAAGGGCAGAGCGGCACCCACCTTTCCACCTCTGGCAGAATATTTGAAAAATTTGGAGATTATGAGATTGATCAGGCTCTGGATCGTGTGAGTCAGTATGTTGAGAGCGATCCCTATAAAGCTTACAGCGCCTGCATCAATTATATTACGGATACCATGAGCGGCAGCCACAGAAGTATGCGCAGCATGGTTTTGCTGCTTGCAGTCTTTGTGCCCATCGCAGTAGCGGCGATTTTTGTGGCAACCCATCTGCACAGCAAGGAAGGAAAGAAAACTACGACTGCCTCTACCTATATTGCCGGGGGCAAGCCTGTAATGAACGAGAAGAGGGATGATTTTATCCGAAAGAGTGTCAGCCAGAGAAGGATACAGACCAGTTCTTCTGCAGGAGGCAGCCATAGCGGCGGACACGGCGGCGCCCACCGCAGCAGCGGCGGACACAGTCATGGCGGAGGAAGCCGACGCAGGTGAATATCACAGACGCTGTTTGTGATATTCATGAGAAGGAAAAATGACAGTACAAAAGGGAATAAAAAAGCATCCACATGACGGTATGGATGCTTTTTTATGCTTTATATGCAGAAATATTTATGCCATCTGGTTTACAGCCTTGCTCAGACGGGATACTTTTCTAGCAGCGTTGTTTTTATGATATACGCCCTTAGAAGCAGCCATCTCGATGGTCTTGGTTGCAGCAGTAAGCTCAGCTGCCGCAACAGTCTTATCGCCGGCTTCAACAGCAGCCAGAACCTTTTTCATAGCGGTCTTAACACCGGACTTAATAGACTTATTTCTATCAGCCTTGGTCTGGTTCACCAGAATTCTCTTCTTTGCGGATTTAATATTAGCCAAGATTCACACCTCCAATTACTATGCATTTGTGTAGGTCACATGCTTTACCTTAGCCAGACACGGAGGACTAACGTAAACATACTCTTGTATTTTAGACAAAGAATGGTAATTTGTCAATACATAAAACCCAAAAAAAAGCAAAAACTGTTATTATTATGTAATAGATGCCAAGCAGACGCTTTCTATGAATGCAGAGGGCTGAACTGCTACATTATCATTCTACAGAAAAAGGAGAATTCGTATGAACGGGTTTCAGGTAAGGACGGATCTGGCGCTGGAGGCAAGAGAGAGCATTACGGAAGCCGAAAGTGAACTCAGAGGAGTTCGGGTGGAGGAGTATTATCAGGAGGAGGACGACATCCGGGTTACCAAAGTAATGATTGATACCAAAAATGCTGCCAAAGCCATGGGAAAACCCATCGGCACCTATGTGACCATTGAAGCTCCCGCCATGTTGGAGCCGGATGAGGATTATCACAGGGAGATTTCCCAGTGCCTTTCCCGGGAATTGGTTCAGATGATGGAGCGGGAAAAGGATGAACTCTCCGTTCTGGTGGTGGGGCTGGGCAATCGGGAGGTAACGTCAGATGCACTGGGGCCCCAGGTAGTGGACAATTTGTTTATTACCCGGCATATCGTGAAGGCGTATGGGTCGGCCGCATATAATAAAAAACGCATGAATCTGATCAGCAGCATCGAACCCGGCGTAATGGCCAAAACGGGTATGGAGACAGCGGAGATCATCAAGGGGGTGGTGCTGGAGACCATGCCGGATCTGCTGATTGTCATTGATGCACTGGCTGCCCGCAGCACCAAACGGCTGAACCGTACCATTCAGATCACCAATACGGGCATCCAGCCCGGTTCCGGGGTGGGTAACCATCGTAATGCGCTGACCAGCGAAAGCCTTGGAGTGCCCGTGATTGCCATTGGTGTGCCTACCGTGGTAGATGCTGCTACCATAGTGGGAGATGCACTGGAACGGATTATGGAGTCAGAACGGGATTTTGACAGGGTAAAATATAT
>CALWLO010000229.1 GCA_944381545.1 uncultured Acetatifactor sp.
GCGCCCCTGGTACCGGATTCCACATCCTCGGTCAGCGTAATGCTTCCGCCGCTTGCCTCCGCAATTTCCTCACATTGCTTTACCAGCTCCGCATTCGGAAAATATTTTGCACAGGTGCATGCGGTAAAATGCATTCCCAGCTTAGCGCATACCACCATCAGGGAATTACCGGTATTATATCTGGCATCTCCCATATAGGTCAGCCGAATGCCCTTCAGATATCCGAAATGCTCCCGAATGGTCAGCATATCCGCCAGCATCTGAGTAGGGTGGAATTCATTGGTCAGCCCATTCCACACCGGCACGCTGGAGTATCTGGCAAGCTCTTCCACGATCTCCTGTTCAAAGCCCCTATACTCGATTCCCTCGAACATACGGGATAATACTCTCGCCGTATCGGCAATGCTCTCCTTCTTGCCAATCTGGGATCCGCTGGGATCCAGATAGGTGGTTCCCATCCCCAGATCATGCGCAGCCACTTCAAAGGCACATCGGGTTCTGGTGCTGGTCTTCTCAAAAATCAGGGCTACATTTTTCCCTTTCAAAGTATCTACCGGAATACCCTTTTTCTTTTTCTCCTTCAGCTCCGCCGCCAGATCCAGCAAATACAGAATCTCCTCTGCGCTGTAATCCAACAGCTTTAAAAAATCACGTCCTTTTAAATCCATATGCCTACCTCCCCATATGCCTTTCTTCAAATATGTACCACTATATTGCATACTATACTGCATTTGAAAGGATTTTTCAACCCCCGGGATAAAGCACGCAGAAAAGCAGGCCCTTAGGGGCCTGCTCCCGTAACTCTCTATTTCCTTACTTCTGCGCTTGGCTGGCTGTCTGGAAAGCCGATGCCATGCTGGCAATGCCCTGCAGCTCGGAGGGCAGTAGAATCGTGGTCGCCTGACCGTCAGCTACCTTCTCGAACGCCTCTAAGCTCTTCATCTTCAGTACAGCCTCATCAGCGCCAGCCTCCTTTAACAGACGGATACCCTCAGCCTTAGCCTGCTGCACCTTCAGGATTGCCTCTGCTTCACCTTCTGCCTCCCGGATCATTTTCTCCTTTTCAGCCTCTGCACGGAGGATCGCTGACTGCTTATCCGCTTCAGCCCGAAGGATTGCAGACTCCTTGGCACCCTCTGCCTCCAGGATATTCGCCTTCTTCTCACCTTCTGCCCGGGTAACAGCCTCACGTCTCTCACGCTCCGCTTTCATCTGCTTCTCCATAGCGCTCTGAATCTCAGCGGGAGGAATAATATTTTTCAGCTCCACGCGGTTCACCTTGATGCCCCAGGGATCGGTTGCAATATCCAGGGCTGCGCGCATCTTGGTATTGATGGTCTCGCGGCTGGTCAGTGTCTGATCCAGTTCCAGATCGCCGATGATATTACGCAGGGTGGTAGCCGTCAGATTCTCGATCGCCATCATCGGGTTCTCCACACCATAAGTAAACAGCTTGGGATCCGTAATCTGATAAAACACCACCGTATCAATCCTCATGGTTACATTATCCTTGGTAATTACGGGCTGGGGCGGGAAATCTGCCACCTGCTCCTTTAAGTTCACCTTTCTGGCCACACGATCCAGAAAAGGCATCTTGATGTGAAATCCCACAGACCAGGTTCCCTGGTATGCCCCCAGACGTTCCATAACATAAGCCTGTGCCTGGGGCACGATCTTAATGCAGGACACCAGAATGCATAAGATCAAAATTACAAGTACCACTAAAACTCCTACTATTCCGCCCATTTTTCCTCCTTCTGCCTACCGCAGCTTGTATCTGCGATACTGCAATGCGCTATTCGGCCTCTGCCGTATTGTCTGCAGCTTTTGCCGCTGCCTCTTTCGTGTTCTGCAGCTGCTCTTCCCGAACAATTAATTTGACGCCGTTGATCGCTACTATCGTTACCACTGCGCCCACATTGATCCTCGCCTGATCTGCTGCGCTTCTGGCGCTCCATTCCTGGCCTCCCACCGTTACCTGGCCTATCCCCTGCAGATTGTCAACCTCACTGACCACGATAGCCTGTCGTCCTACCAGGCTTTCCACATTGGTTTTTACCCGGTCCTTATTAAAATATTTCACAGCAATCGGTCTGGTGAAGAACAGCAGCAGCAGCGATACTGCGATAAAGAGAACTGCCTGCAGCCAGATCGGTGCTCCCATCACAGCTGCAAAAATGGCAACAAGAGCGCCGCCCGCAAACCAGATGGTGGTCAGGCCCATGGTGGCCAGTTCTACACCAATACAGAGAATCAGCAGAATCAGCCAAAAAATAATCTCCTTCATACGCACTCTCCTTTATTGCTCATCTTTCCCCGTTATTGAGGCTACTTATAATATACTACACTCCGGCAGGGTTCGCAATGCCTTTATCTGTAAAAAATATATTACTTTACATAGTAAAAGAGCACGATAACCGTATGCATCGTGCTCTTTCTCCAAAAGACCTTAATAAAATACATGGTTGCCGATAACCAGACCTTCGCGCCCGTTATTCCGGCGGAAGTGGGTCAGATCCCCCACATTGGATACACCGGAGATTGCTTCCTCCGCTGCCTGGATACAGCTTTCCTTAATGTTGCCGGATTCATATACCCGGTTCAGCTTGCCGCTCTGTGCCGGTGTGAACTGTCCGGATGCATAGATAACGCCATGTATCGTATCCGGATACGCACCGCTTCTGACGCGGTTCATTACCACAGCGCCTACAGCCAGCTGGCCCTCATAGCTTTCACCGCCGGCCTCACACTGGATCAATGCGGCCAACAGCAGCGTGGTATCTGCGTCCGTGGTATATTCGCCGTAATTGACATGGCGCTTGGCCTCGCGCTCGGCTTCTTCCCGCTCTCTGATGGCTTCCATCGTCTCACCGAAGTCGATCTTGAAGTCAATATTTATGAATTCTGAGGATACATAACCGTCCTCTCCTTCATAATCAATACATACCCAGCCATCCTCCTCTACGTTCAGGACTTCCACGATCTCGCCCTTGGCCAGGACACCGTAGATATCCGCCTCTGCATCGGGCTCCATACGTACCCGCAATACATCCGCATCAATGGTGGCTATGGTCATACCTACATCGCCTGCCAGTTCCTTGGCATCCTCATCGAACAGCAGATAATCATCCTTTGCCCATCCCACCAGTTCTCCGGACTGGATCTTCGTCCAGCCATTCGCCCGCTCCAGAATGGTACCTCCGCAGTCCTTGTATATCATTCCTACCTTTTCCGCATCTTCGCTGGCTTCCGCCCTGACATTCAGAGCGTTCTTCACATTGGCCATAACCAATGTACATTCCGCCTCTTCCTGCGCCGCTCTCAGGCTGAGGCTCTCCTCTGTGGCACTGATCAGCTCCTGTGCATCCCCTGTACTGGAATCCAGCATCGCTGTAACACCGCCGCTTAATAAATCCAGGTAATCTGAATTGCTGCCAGCTTCTACGGTCATGTCCGCATTACCTGCCAGCACCCCCATCAGGAGCACTCCGGCTAAAGCAGCAGACAGCCCTTTGCTTCTTGCCATTTCTTTTACCTCCAACAAATTTTTGTAATAAATTGTTCCCGTTTGTTAACTAAATTATTACAATATTATTAAATTTGTTACAAGGCACAT
>CALWLO010000230.1 GCA_944381545.1 uncultured Acetatifactor sp.
ATGAACAGTTCCCTGACCTCCCAGTTCGGCAATACCAGTTCCATTTTCTTCCCCGGCACTCTCCTGCGGCAGGTCAGATAACCGGTAGAATAAAGCACACTCCAGATATTATCAATGGAATCCTCCACCTCCCGGTAGGTCAGTTCCTGACGGATGGGTTTGATGATGGTTCCGCCGTTGATCAACTGTTCCACATCGTTTCTCGTACTTTGGTTTGCCTTTTTCAGCAAACGCCGGATCAGGTCGTTCCCGCTGGTATTCGCCCAGTAATTTTCCGGCTCCGCACTGGGATCTGCCAGCAGTTCATCACAGTAATTGATCACATCCCAGGGGCAATATACGTCTGTATCTCCAAAGCGATACCCATCGTACCAATCCTTAATCGTATCTTTGTAAGCTGACAACCCATAGAATTCCAGCAGTTCATCCACATCCGCATTGGTAAAGCCAAAATACTCATCATACCGGACATCGGAGATCGTGTGTACTTTTGGATTGTTCAGACCCGTGAAGATGCTCTCTTTCGAGATCCTAAGGCACCCGGTGAGTACCGCAAAGTACAAGCTATCGTTGGTCTTCAGTGCATTGCCAAGCAAATTGCGGATAAGACTTACCATCTCATCATAATATCCAGCCTGGAACGCTTTATCCAGGGGAACATCATACTCATCAATCAGCAGGATAGCCTTCTGTCCATAGTGTTTTTCAAGAAGCAGGGAGAGTGTCTTGAGACTGTCTGTCAGAACACCGTCTGTCATAAGATATTTTCCGTCTTTGACTGCAGTTAATCCCATATATAATTCTTTATCATTCTGTCCCAGCCGCTCGCTCTCAGTCAAAAAGCCAAAGCGGCACGCCTCGTTCCCAATGGCCCGACGCAGAGCAGTAACTGCAGCTTCATAGCTCAGCCCATCGACACTCTTAAGACTGATTGAGATCACAGGAAATTTCCCCATGTATTTCTCGCACAGTTCTTTTTCCTGTGCAATCTTTAATCCATCAAACAGCACCGGGTTGCTTCCTATTTCAAAAAAGCATTTCAACATACTCATATTCAGCGTCTTGCCAAAACGTCTGGGACGGGTAAACAAGTTTACTTCACCCCAGTTTTGTAACAGTTCCTTTATGAACAGTGTTTTATCTGCATAGTAAAAATCATTCGTCCTGATTTTTTCAAATCCATCGATACCGATGGGAAGTTTCCTCCTCATCTTCCCCACGCTCCTTTCCTTGATTTTGGCCACATAACCATAAAGGGATCCTCGCAGAGGGTTTCCATCATCAGTGGAATGGAGCAGTTTCCAAAACCGCATCTCTACGCCTATGGTAATCTCCCAAGTTTCTCCACAAGACCGCCTCAGGGTATCATCCACCTGTTATGCATCCAGTTTACCGTTAATCCGCAGGGCAGTCAAGTTTGTACATAGAACGATCTGTAAATTAATTCCAGCGACTCCACAGGATTGTTGAGAATTCCGCGGCTCCTGGACTCATCCACATTTCTTGGGAACATTGAATTACCCACAGCAGGAGATTACATATTCTTTTACAACAGATTCTTATTACTTACCCTTCTCTTGCTCCAACCCAGACTTTTTGCCCATTCCAGGCTCGCCTGTTTATCTTCATACATTCCATATTCATTGCCATATTCGTCATCATCTGCATCATCGCTCTTCTTGCTCTGGTTTATCCCCTTCAAAAACATCACATATCCATTTATCCCGCCTACATCATCTAACACCGGATATCCGTCCTGAGCGATACAAACCGGACGATATGTTTTATAAACAGTCAATACTGCCTCTTCCAACTCCTCCTGCGCCACCCTGCCGCTTTCAACCAAGTCTGCTGCGCCCAAGCTTCCTGTAATCCTGACATACCAGTTATCTCCAAAATCATAATTGTAATGCAATTCATCCGTCAGCATACCTGCATACGGCTGTTTCATGGGAGAATCATACTGAAGGCAATCTTCAATATCAAATTGTAAATCCTCATCCATTACCTCATCAAAGCATTCTGGAACAGAGTCCCCTGCAAACAACCCATCCTCAATCCCTTTGTCATGGATTGCCAGAACCTCATCGAGACTTAACCTCTCAAGAAGCTGACCGCAGGAGCGTTCAGACATATATCTGCATACATCAATAGGAATATCCTCAAAAGCGAATACTTCTATTCTTACTTTATCATCAGACGCATACTTATCATCGTCTCTCCACTGCTCTGCTGCGCTCTTCCTTCTTTCATACTCCTCTTTACTAATGGGTTTTGGCCAGTTGTAGAATTCTTCACCTTCGCTTCGGCTGTGGTGTTCTACCTCCACATATTCATATCTCTTTTTCCAGGCTTTTAGATCTTCCTTGCATTGCCAGATCCCTTCGCCATGCGTCATCTCATAAAATGGACCGGTGTACTTTTTTCTGATCCATGTCTTGAAGCTTCCGCTCTCGTAGTCGTCCTGCCAAAAATCTTCATTCTCATCCATCCAGGGAGAACGAAACACCACACCCACAAGCTTTGCATATTTACCGACCGTTCCATCTGTGATTTTCTTAAACTGTTCATCCGGTAATTCGAATTGATGCAGGTGCGAATTTTGCCATCCAAAGCATCTCTGGATTGCATAATTTAAAGCCCAAAGAGGTAAATCCGATGGCACAAGGATATCCCGTGATATTGTGCTGCCGTATTCCACCTTCCCGTAAGTTTTTAACACACGGGTAGTCTCTGCTTCCTGCTCTTCGGTATAATCATTTTTCATCAATTCCAGATGCAAGCGTATTACATCGAATCTTGGAAATCCTGATGTGTCAGTACCTTCTGGCAACCGAAGCAGCCCTGGATAAAACTCTTCTGGAGCAGTAATTTCTCCGCTGCCAAGTATGTCCTGAATCGCTTGCCCGTTCTTTCTCACTGCTTCCTCTGCTCCTTCTACGCCTTCACTCTCTATTTTCATATCTTTTGTAGAATATCTGTCCCATCCTTTCTCCACAGCCAGATCCTCCCTCTTTTTATTAATCTTGCTCTGTAAAGTTCTAATACGAAGTCGATAATCAGCACTATTCAAAGCTGCCACAGAACGATTGTCCCCGTTATACACGCCACGGCTGTATGGCAAATACTGCTGCACTGCTTTTTCTGTAGTGGAAAGCAGCTTTGCTATTTCTGGTGTAGTTTTACCGGATCTTAGGTAATACTCAATTTCCAGACTCGTCTTACTCTGCCATAGGTTCTCCGTTATCAGAACCTTCCGTACCTTCACTTCTGAAGTTTTCAATTTATCCGCTGTTTCCTTCACCGATAAGATGTTAAGATAAGTCTTAATGATATCAATATATAACTTGTCAGAAAATGAGTAAAATGAATCGTTGGATTTGTTTGCAGTGTCTATGGTCATACTTTTTCTCCTCGTTAGGATCCTGATATACTCAGATATAATCTGTTAACCTAATTAAATTGTTTTCTACACACGAGATAAAATTGTTCTGCATATGCATCTTTTGCATGTGTTTGATACTTTGCTTTGTTTGTTACCAGTGTACATGCTCTTTATATATATGTCAACCTAATGTTTAGTATTCGTGAAAAT
>CALWLO010000231.1 GCA_944381545.1 uncultured Acetatifactor sp.
AAAAACCGCCAGTGTCAATGTTTTTGTTTCTTCTTCCGAAGAAGATGTTGTACTGCATCCCGTAAACCCAAGGCATAATGTTAGTAGAATCCATAAGCAATATTTTTTCCCCCTGATATTCCTCTTTTTTAAGTTATCCATGATTTTGAACGATACTCTTATTTTCCTGCCGGAATATACTTAAGATGGATATCGCTCCCAATATAACCCAGCATGAGCAGTCGGCCATCTGGTAAAAATGTGAGAGGATAAGCATTCGTACCGGAAGGGTAATCCATATCAGATAAGGGGACTCGGTTTTCAAGAATGCCTTTTTTGTGATCATAAGCCCAAACGCCACTATAAGGGCTAAACAGCAAAAGATTTGTATCCGTACCGCCGGACATCTCGCTGAAAACCTCATCATCTGAAAAATAAAGCGAGGAATCTTCTCTTTTTATAGAACAATTTTCAACATCTAACTCACCAATCCTTAGTTTTCCGTCTCCATCACCATAAACAAGGTAAATACGGCCATCCTTTCCGACAGCGGCTTCATATGTCCATCTGGTTTCAAGTGACTTGAGTGTGAATTTATGCTGAAGTTCTCCATCGCTATCAACGATTATTCCGTCCCTGCTGAGAACCCATTGGAGATAATACATGCCATCCTTATCTACCAGAAACCAAAGTGGCATCTGTTTTATTACAAAATAATCAGAAATATCCATTACTTTGTCTATCTGAAAATTTTCATTGAGACGCCAGATAAACCATTCATCATAATTACTCCCAGCCACGAGCAAGTGTATCCTTCCATATGTATCAATGGCAATATGGCAAATAACCATTTTCTCCGGATTATCTATATTCGCTTGACGGTGTTCATTTGTGCCCATAGGCATAATATATAAATCAGCCTCTCCTGCTTCTCCATATACAAGATATATATTTTCCCCGTCAGATTTACAGCGATGTATGGATAACGAGATATCAATGTCATCCGTACTATGATAAAGAATATCCTCCATCCTCAAATTTACCGGAACCTCTGATGGTTTTGGCAAGCTTTCGGATGGTTCAATCGTTTCATTATCCTCCGTTACAACTTTAACCTCCGTTTCCGTAATATTTGTATGGATTTCTTCATTAGCATCATTATTCTCCGTTTCTATGAAAGAATCGTTATTCCGGCCGCAACCAGACAAAGTGAATATGCCAATACACAATAGAATTAAGGAAACACCTCCGCATTTCTGCCCCATTGGCTTCCCCTCCTTATTTTAACATACATCCATTAAAAATAATAAATATAAATTAATAGTATACTATAAAGCGCTTAATGTCAATAATAAATCAATTACTTTATAAAGAACACGGCACTCCAAAAGTATTTGCCAGATTTCTGATAAGGTGATATACTGCATAAGAGTTAATACCTATTGTTTTTGTAGGAAAATAAGAACGCAGGAGAGGAGTGAAAGATGGCATGAGTGAGCGGCTGTTGGAAATCATTGTGGATTCCTTTACCAAAATATTAATACCGGGTATCAAGGTGACGATACCGCTTACGATCCTGTCCTTTTCCTTTGCCATGGTGATCGCTGTTATCGTAGCCATGATCCAGTTTGCCCAGATCAGAGTTCTGAAACAGATCTGCCGTTTTTATATCTGGGTGGTCAGGGGCACGCCGTTGTTGGTGCAGCTTTATGTGATTTTTTATGGGCTGCCCAATCTGGGAATTATCATTGATCCCTTTCCCTGTGCGGTGCTGGTATTTTCCATCAATGAGGGCGCATACTGCGCAGAGACCATGCGGGCAGCGCTGGAATCCGTTCCCAGGGGGCAGATTGAAGCCGGATATTGCGTGGGGATGAGCTATCTGCAGATCATGCGGCGGATCGTACTGCCCCAAGCCTTCCGCACGGCGTTCCCGCCCCTGTCCAATTCCCTGATCAGTATGGTAAAGGATACTTCCCTGGCGGCGAATATTACCGTGGTGGAGATGTTCATGGCTACCCAGCGGATTGTGGCGCGTACCTATGAGCCGCTGGCTCTGTATATCGAAGTGGGTCTGATTTATCTGCTGTTCTGTACTGTTTTGACAGGACTGCAGCATATGGGCGAGCGCAGACTGAATGTGGCAGAGGAAAGGAGGAAGGATCCGTGGTACAGGCACGTAATATCACTAAATCGTTTCAGACGCAGGTAGTTCTGCGAGGGGTGGATCTTACTGTGGAAAAAGGGGATGTGGTAGCTATCCTGGGCCCCAGCGGTTCCGGGAAAACCACTCTGCTGCGCTGTCTGAATTTTCTGGAGACAGCGGACGGCGGTACTCTGGAATTTGACGGGGAGACCTTTCAGAGGGGACATGTATCCAAGAGGGATATTGCCCGTTTGCGGAAAAAGACGGCCTTTGTCTTTCAGAACTATAATCTCTTCAGTAATAAGACCGCCCTGCAGAATGTGACGGAGGGACTGATCATCGGCCGAAAGATGCATAAGGCGCAGGCTTTGGAGATCGGACGGCGGGCCCTGGATAAGGTGGGCCTGTCGGATCGGTATGACTACTATCCCCACCAGCTCTCCGGCGGACAGCAGCAGCGTGTGGGGATCGCCCGGGCTCTGGCTACGGATCCGGAGATCATCTATTTTGACGAACCCACTTCAGCGCTGGATCCGGAACTGATCGGGGAGGTGCTGGCCGTCATGAAGCAGCTGGCGGAGGAGGGCATGACCATGCTGGTGGTGACCCATGAGATGAGCTTTGCCAGAAATGTGTCCAACAAGGTGATCTTCATGGAGGACGGACAGGTGCTGGAAGAGGGCAGCTCCCGGGAATTCTTTGCGCATCCCAGCCAGGAGCGCACCAGGGCGTTTTTAAGAACCCTAAGCGGGGAACGCTAAGCGGAGAAAAGGAGGATTATGATGAAAAAGAAATTGCTGAGTGTTGTTTTAACAGGTGTGTTGATGCTGGGGCTGACTGCCTGCGGCAGCGGGGATACCCCCAGCAGTGAGGGAGCGGATCTGCTGCAGCAGATTCAGGAAAAGGGGACGCTGACCGTGGCTATGGAAGGCACCTGGGCTCCCTGGACTTATCATGATGAGGACGATAATCTGGTGGGCTTTGATGTGGAGGTGGCACAGAAGATCGCCGGGAAGCTGGGCGTGGAGGTGACCTTTGTAGAGGGCGAGTGGGACGGCTTGTTCGCCGGATTGGACAGCGGACGCTATGACATGGTGGTAAACGGTGTGGAGATCACGGATGAGCGGGCTGAAAAATATGATTTCAGCGAACCTTACGGCTATATCCGTACGGCGCTGATCGTTTCCAGCGACAATGAAGAGATCAAGACTTTCGAGGATCTGGACGGTAAGACGACCACTAACAGTATGGCCAGTACCTATATGACACTGGCAGAGAGCTACGGCGCCACGGTAACTCCCGTGGACTCTCTGGATCAGACCCTGGATCTGGTGATCGCAGGCAGAGTGGATGCTACCCTGAATGCAGAGGTATCCTTTTACGATTACATGAGCGTCCATCCCGATGCTCCGGTGAAGGTGGTGGCCCTGACGGAGGATGCTTCCCATGTAT
>CALWLO010000232.1 GCA_944381545.1 uncultured Acetatifactor sp.
ACGGCTCGTCTTCTCATGCAATAAAAGCATGCGGAAGACGAGCCTTTCGTTATGCAGTCAAAAAAGGCCCGTTACAGAATTGACATTAATATATAGAAGGGAGACTATCATATGAGCAAGACACCTTATTACATTACCACTGCCATAGCATACACCTCCGGCAAGCCCCATATCGGCAATAACTATGAGATTGTGCTGGCAGATTCCATCGCCCGTTTTAAGAGAAAGCAGGGCTATGATGTATTTTTCCAGACCGGCACGGATGAGCACGGACAGAAGATCGAGCTGAAAGCCCAGGATGCGGGCGTCACCCCCAAGGAATTTGTGGATAATGTGGCTGGCATCATCCGGGGACTGTGCGATCAGTTAAATATCAGCTATGACAAATTCATTCGCACCACGGATGAATCCCACGAAAAACAGGTACAGAAGATCTTTAAGCGTCTGTATAACCAGGGCGATATCTACAAGGGAGCCTATGAGGGACTGTATTGTACCCCCTGTGAGTCCTTCTGGACGCAGTCTCAGCTGGTGGACGGCAAATGCCCGGACTGCGGCAGGGAGGTAAAGCCTGCCAAGGAAGAGGCATACTTTTTCAAAATGAGCAAATATGCGGATAAGCTGATTGAGCATATCAATACCCACCCGGAGTTTATCCAGCCGGTGTCCCGCAAGAATGAAATGATGAATAATTTCCTGCTGCCGGGCCTGCAGGATCTGTGCGTGTCAAGAACTTCTTTTAAATGGGGCATCCCGGTGGATTTTGACGAAAAACATGTGATTTATGTGTGGCTGGATGCACTGACCAATTATATTACGGGCATTGGCTATGATGCGGACGGAAACAGTACGGAGCAGTACAAAAAGTTCTGGCCCGCAGATCTGCATCTGATCGGCAAGGACATTATCCGCTTCCATACCATCTACTGGCCCATCTTCCTGATGGCCCTGGGCGAGCCCCTTCCCAAGCAGATATTCGGCCATCCATGGCTGATGATGAATGGGGGAAAGATGAGCAAGTCCAAGGGCAATGTAATCTATGTGGATGATCTGATCGACTTCTTCGGTGTGGATGCGGTGCGGTATTATATGATCCATGAGATGCCTTATGATAATGACGGCAATGCTACCTGGGAGCTGATCGCAGAGCGCACCAATTCCGATCTGGCCAATACCCTGGGCAACCTGGTGAACCGGACGATTTCCATGAGCAATAAGTATTTCGGCGGCGTGGTAGAGGATAAGGGCGTGCAGCTCACTCCCGAGGACAGCGTCATTGATGAGGACCTGAAAAAAACCATTACCGGCACCTATGCCAAGGTGGTGGAAAAGATGGAGAGTCTGCGGATTGCAGATGCGCTTACGGAGATTTTCGGCATCTTCAAGCGCTGCAATAAATATATTGACGAGACCGAGCCCTGGGTGCTGGCAAAGGATGAGAGCAAGTCCGGCCGCTTGGCTACGGTAATGTATAACCTGGTGGAGGGTATTGTCATCGGCGCCTCCCTGCTGGAGCCCTATATGCCCGAAACGGCGGGAAAGATAGCGGCTCAGATGAATACTTCTCTGCGTGATTTTGACCGTCTGGAAGAGTTCGGTTTATATGAGAGCGGCAATAAGGTAACGGACCAGCCCCAGATCCTGTTTGCCCGCCTGGATATGAAAGAAGTGGAAAAACGGGAAGCGGAGCTGGAAGCTGCCATGATTGCCGCAGCGCAGAAAGAGGCGGAGGCCGAGAAAGCAGAGGAAGCGGCTGTGGACGTGGAAGCAAAGCCGGAGATCACCTATGATGACTTTGCAAAGCTGCAGTTCCAGGTGGGAGAGATCATTGCCTGCGAGGCAGTGCCCAAGTCCAAGAAGCTGCTTTGCTCCCAGGTAAAAATCGGCAGCCAGGTGCGCCAGATCGTATCCGGCATCAAGGCCCATTATACCCCTGAGGAGATGGTGGGCAAGAAGGTGATGGTGCTGGTGAACTTAAAGCCCGCCACCCTGGCCGGTGTGGTGTCCGAGGGTATGCTGCTTTGCGCAGAGGATGCAGAAGGGAATCTGGCGCTGATGATGCCGGAGAAGCCCATGCCAGCCGGAGCAGAGATCTGTTAAAAGACTTTTTATAAAATTTCTATAAACGGGTTAAAAAGTGCAGAAATATAGTGTATAATAAGTGCATGGCTATTGGCCATGCATTTATGCATGAGAAGGTGCAATAGCACAAGCACAGCTTATGTTATGCGGGGGGGTATCAGGATGAAAAAAGAAGAGTTCTACTATGATTCCAGGGATAATCGGTCCAGGATCCATGCGGTCAGATATACGCCTGGAGATCGTATCCCTGTATGTGTGGTACAGATCATTCATGGCATGGCGGAGTATATGGAACGCTATGAGGAGTTCGCCCGGTTCCTGGTGGAGCGGGGCTGTGTGGTAACGGGGAATGATCATTTGGGACATGGCAAAAGTGTGGGCGGGGATAAGCTCTATGGTTATTTCTGTGAACAGGATCCGGCTACGGTGGTGGTGAGGGATGTACACAGACTGAAAAAGATGACCCAGCAGATCTATCCCTCTCTTCCTTATGTTATTATCGGGCATAGTATGGGTTCATTTATTCTGAGAAATTACCTGACCATGTATGGCAGCGGTATCACCGGAGCCGTGATTATGGGAACAGGCTATCAGAAGAAAGGGAATATGAGAGTGGCCAGGCTTTTGGTACAGATACAGAAGCTGTTTCTGGGCTCTAAGCATGTGAGCAGATTCTGTGATAAAGTGAGCTTTGGCAGCTACAACAAACGGATTCCCGATGCCAGAACGGAATTTGACTGGCTGAGCAAGAATGAAGAGAGTGTGCAGAGATATATAGATGACCCCCTGTGCGGCAATATCTTTACTATAAATGGTTTCCTGACCCTGACAGAGCTGATTATGAGGGCCCATGACCCCAAGCGTCTGCAGAAGATTCCGGCGGGGCTGCCCTTGCTGGTGATTTCCGGCGATGCAGATCCCTTGGGCGGATATGGCGAGGGTATTCCCAAGGTCTGTGAAGGGCTGCGCCAGGCCGGGGTAAAGGATGTAGAGATGCAGCTTTGCAGTACGGGACGCCATGAATTATTAAATGAACCGGAGAGGGCAGAGATTATGGAGAAGATTTACGATTGGATCCGGAAGCATTGCCTGGAGGCGGACGCATAAAAAAGGCGAAAATACTATAAACTATTCCCAAACAGCAAATTAGGGAGGGAATGGTTATGAAAATTGCATTTTACAGTACCAAACCATATGACCGGATATGGTTTGAACCCTTGGGAGAGCAGTATGGATATGACATCCATTTTATTGAATTTCCCTGTACCAGAGAGACTTTGTTTCTGGCAAAGGGATGTGATGCCATCTGTATATTCGTAAATGATCATATAGACGGCGAGATGATTGAAGTGTTATATGACATGCATGTCAAAGGGATACTGCTTCGCAGCGCAGGCTTTAACAATGTGGATGTGAAAGCGGCAGAGGATAAGATTGTGGTGCTGCGGGTGCCCAGCTATTCCCCGGAGGCCGTGGCGG
>CALWLO010000233.1 GCA_944381545.1 uncultured Acetatifactor sp.
GAGGCCATCATCACCACGGATGTGGGACAGCATCAGATGTGGGCTGCCCAGTACTATCATTATACGCAGCCCCGTACTTTTCTGTCCTCCGGCGGTCTGGGCACCATGGGCTACGGTCTGGGCGCCTGCATCGGTGCGCAGGTGGGCCAGCCGGATAAGATCTGCATCAATATTGCCGGTGACGGGTGCTTCCGCATGAATATGAATGAGCTGGCTACAGCCAGCCGCTACAATATCCCCATCATTCAGGTGGTCATCAATAACCATGTGCTGGGTATGGTGCGCCAGTGGCAGACTCTGTTCTACGGCAAGCGTTATTCCCAGACCATCTTAAATGACAAGGTGGATTTCTGCAAGGTGGCGGAGGGTCTGGGATGTGCTGGCATCAGGGTAAGTACCAAGGAGGAGTTTGCCCCTGCACTGGAGAAAGCGCTGGCGCTCAAGGCACCGGTACTGATTGAGTGTATCATCCCGGAGGATGACAAGGTATTTCCCATGGTGCCTGCCGGGGCGCCGCTTAATGAAGTTTTTGACGGGGATGATCTGAAAGCAGGGGAATAAAGCCGAGGCTTGTGTTATGCGGGGGCATAAAGATGAAAAAGACTCTTTGCATATGTCTGTTGGCAATGCTATGCCTGATTTTACTGGGATTGTGCGTCGTACTGGCCTTATCCTGGTACTATTATGATCATTTTGCGGTAAATACCTGGATCAACGGCATATACTGTACCGGTATGACGGTGGATGAAGTGAATAGGGAATTGACACAGGATGCGCCAATTCCGGAACTGACCATTGAAGACGGACAGGGGCAGATCTGGTCATTGGATCTGTCCTTGGCGGATTATACGGTGGATTATTCAGACAGTCTCAGAGAATATAGAACACGAAGAAGCCAGATGCTCTGGTTGACCCAGGTGGAGACGGAGGGACTCATCCTGTCCCCTCAAAACAGATGGGACGAGGAGAAGCTGCGTAATCTGGTGACAGAAATGGAGTGGGTGACTGCGGCTCAGGAGCTCAGTACGGAGGTAGAGATCCGGCCCGGTGAAGATTCTGGAGAGCCCTATATTCTTTTTGACGGAAAACGCCACCGTCTGGATCCGGAGAAGCTTTGTCTCTATGTACAGGAATGTCTGGAGAATGGGATTTATCAAATACAGGTGGAACAGGGAGACTGCTTTATTGATTGGGAAGACACACCGGAGGATATCCTGCAGAGAGAGCGTTTTGCACAGCTGCAGTCCTTTCTTCAGAGCAATCTGATATACGATATGGGAACGGAGCAGATAGAGCTGACACCGGATATTATGGCATCCTTTTTACGGACAGATCATCAGGGGAATCCCATCTGGGATCAGGATGAGCTGCTGGTCAGCGCAGGCCGGATCCGGGAATGGGTAGAACAGCTGGCCGCACAGTATGATACCGTAGGCACTACCCGGGAGTTTCAGACCACGGAGGGACGTATAGTACAAGTGGCTTATGATACCTATGGTACGCAGCTGGACGTGGAAACGGAGGTGGAATTCCTGGAAGAAGCTCTGATGTATGAACGGGATGAACCCTTGATACATACGCCGGTTTATCTCCAGGAAGGATACTGCCGGGGACTGGATGATATCGGAGATACCTATATTGAGGTGGATATGGGACAGCAGCACATGTATTATTATCAGGATGGGGAATGTCTGATTTCTACGGATGTGGTTACCGGTAACGCCGGACGAAGGTGGGATACCCCCGAGGGGATCAACTATGTCTATGGAAAGCAGAGAAACCGTACCCTGCGTGGAGAGGGGTATGCAACTCCGGTAGATTACTGGATGCCGGTGGTGGGCAATGTGGGGATCCATGATGCCGACTGGCGCAAGGAATTTGGCGGGGAGATCTATCAGCGCAACGGCTCCCATGGCTGTATTAATACGCCGCCGGAGGTGATGGCCCAGTTGTATGATCTGGTGGAGATCGGAACTCCCGTTATTATATTCTATTAGGAACGGTTCGTCTATCATAACTGTTGCTTTTATCGGGCTAAAGTTTTAATATAGTAGTTGACTAAAGTGCATTTTGGTTATAAAATAATTGAAATATATGGATGAGGAGGAGAAAAAAGTGTCCAGAGTTTACAATTTTTCAGCAGGCCCCGCAGTTTTGCCTGAAGAAGTATTAAAAGAAGCTGCAGAAGAGATGTTAGATTATCGGGGAACCGGCATGTCCGTGATGGAGATGAGCCACAGATCCAAGGCTTATGATACCATTATCAAGGAGGCAGAGGCAGATCTGCGGGAGCTGATGAACATTCCTGACAATTACAAGGTGCTCTTTTTACAGGGCGGCGCCAGCCAGCAGTTTGCCATGATTCCCATGAATCTGATGAAAAACAGGGTGGCTGATTATATTGTAACCGGTCAGTGGGCGAAGAAGGCTTACCAGGAGGCCTGCATCTATGGTAAGGCCAATAAGATTGCATCCTCCGAAGACCAGACCTTTTCCTACATACCTGACTGCTCCGATCTGCCCATCAGTGAGGATGCGGACTATGTGTATATCTGTGAAAACAACACGATCTACGGTACCAAGTTCAAGACGCTGCCCAATACCAAGGGTAAGCCCCTGGTAGCGGATGTATCCAGCTGCTTTTTATCAGAGCCGGTGGATGTGACGAAATACGGTGTGATCTACGGCGGTGTGCAGAAGAATATCGGTCCTGCAGGTGTGGTGATTGTGATTATCCGTGAGGATCTGATCACCGAGGATGTGCTGCCGGGTACTCCCACTATGCTGAAGTATAAGATCCATGCGGATAATGACTCCCTGTACAATACTCCGCCCGCATACGGCATCTATATCTGCGGCAAGGTATTTAAGTGGTTAAAGAAGCAGGGCGGCCTGGAGGCAATGAAGGCATATAATGAGAAAAAGGCAGCGATTCTGTATGATTACCTGGATCAGAGCAGGCTCTTCAAAGGAACTGTGCGTAAGGAGGATCGTTCCCTGATGAATGTTCCCTTTGTGACCGGCAATGAGGAGCTGGATGCGAAATTTGTCAAGGAGGCCAAGGAGGCAGGCCTTGAGAACCTGAAAGGTCACAGAACCGTAGGCGGTATGAGAGCTTCCATCTATAATGCAATGCCCATGGAAGGTGTGGAAAAGCTGGTAGAGTTTATGAAGAAATTTGAAGAGGAGAACGCATAATGTATAAAATTAATTGCCTGAATCCCATTGCGGATGTGGGACTGAAGAATTTCAGCGAACAGTATCAGATCACAGCAGAGGTGCAGGAGGCGGACGGTATTTTGGTGCGCAGCGCATCCATGCATGAAATGGAAATCCCGGAGGGGCTGCTGGCCGTGGCCCGTGCGGGCGCCGGTGTAAATAATATTCCTCTGGACAAATGTGCGGAGAAGGGCGTGGTAGTATTCAATACCCCCGGCGCCAATGCCAACGGCGTAAAGGAGCTGGTACTGGCCGGGATGCTGCTGGCTGCCAGAGATGTGATCGGCGGTATTGACTGGGTGAAGGCCTCTGCCGGCAATGCAGATATTGCCAAGG
>CALWLO010000234.1 GCA_944381545.1 uncultured Acetatifactor sp.
CTGAGAAATCTCATGGAGCGTGGCCTGATGAAGCTGCTTGAGAACATTCAGAATCAGGAGAGAGTAGATCGGGAGGGAATGCCCCACTCGCGTTTGCTCCTCCGAGATCATAGCGACAAAGGCCTTATCGGGCAATTCTCAGGGATATAAAAGATCTGATTTTCCCGCACCTCGAACTTCTAGCCGTCGATGATGAAAACGCCCCTGCCCTTGACGACATACCGGAGCACGGAGTTGGGGATGTAAGATTCCAAAAAGGTCTAGGCTTTTTTGAATTTGTAGTAGCCTGCATAGAGAAAGTTAAAGCGAAGGGTCGTGAAAAAGTTTGCTCAATATTCATCCCTGTTTCCCCGCCTTCGTATATTCCGCAGACACAAAGGAGCGCGGGTCCACCACTCCCCTTTGCGGCGGCCCCGCCTGAATCCGCCGCAGTCTTTTTTATCATAACAGCTCCATGCTGATCTTGACCACGCACTTCCTACTGGTGGCCGGCGCGTCGCCCAGCATCAGGCCGGGGCGGTGGGCATCCCAGAGGAAGAACCATGAGATCCGTGCTCTTAAGGTATGCCAGAGCCTTCTAGATGGCAGCGGGATATACGTTGTAGCGCTCTCCACTGCTCAGCTTGACAAAAAATATGGGAATCTGTTCCTTTTCTTGCGAAGTATAAGGAAGACAGCTTTACGGCCTCTCCCCATATATAACTTACCGTAAGTGTCGCTGTGCTGTCAAGCGATTTCATATTGTCTCAGGTGTCTGCACGAACTGGGGAAAATTCTGCGGCCCGAATGGTCATTCAGCAGTTCCCTCCAAAAGGGCTTTACTCTGGGGCATGTGCAGGCTGTTCTCTGCCGTGTCTTCCAGAGTGCTGCTGGCATTCATAAGAGAAAGTCTGTATACCCGTTCGCCGTTTTTGGTATAGTGGGTATCCAGCTGGCTGTAAGCCTCTGCCAGATCACCCTTTTTAATGGCATTGAGGATCATCTCATGAGAAGTTACCAGATCTCTGCGGCGTGTAGGATCCAAAACCTTGGCAAGAGGAGAGTTGTTGGCGTTTTTGATGGAAAGGAACATGGCGCCGTTCAAAGGACTGAGCAGCTCCCACATCTTTACGAGACGGTCCATCTGGCTGGCCAGGACGATCTGGCGGTGGAATTTCTCGTCGGCATTGACTTCCGCCATCGTATTTTCTGTTCCGGAGACAGCCCGCATTTCATCCAGGGCCGTTTCCATAACAAAGATCCCATAATCACCAATATGGCATCCGCTTTTTTCCAGGGCCAGTTTTTCCAGATTGCCTCGGAGGAAAAAGACCTCGTAGGCGTCCCGGGGAGAGATCAGCGCCACGGTACAGCCTTTGTTGGGCTGATAATCTACCAGACCCTCTACAGCCAACTGCTTCAGTGCATCGCGGACAGGACCGCGGCTTATGCCCAAAGCTTGGGCAATATCACTTTCGATGAGCTTTTCCTGTGGATGCAGGTTCCCATTGATGATCTGCTCTCTTAAATATAAAAGCGCTTTTTCAGAGTAACTGTTTCGGGTAACGGCTGAATCTTTTTTCATACATTCCTCCTATGTTCGGAATAGTCTGTCAGCACCTCCGCGATACGGGCCATGTCGCTGGCAGTGTATCGCTGGTCACAGGGAAGAGCGACAATGTGGTCGTAGATGTACTTGGCTGTGTCGTGGCCGGTCAGATCCACCAGCGGACCTACGGGCCAGTACACAGTGGAGTGTACACCTCTCTCGTCCAGGTGCTGACGGAAGCCGTCCCGGTCATCTGCGTACAATGTGAAGTGACTGGGAACAGCCTCCGGGGTTAGCACGGGAAACACCGGCCGGAAGCCGGACAGATTGCCAGGAAGCCCCTGAAGAATAGCGGCAAAGTTTTCTCGCCGCCGGGAACAGATGGTTTTCAGGTCGGCATGCCGGAGAATGAACTCCGACCGGTCATCGCTGCCGAAACTGTCAAACATTTTCCGCAGCAGCAGTTCTCCCTCCCAGAATACATCGCCGCTGGACTGAGAGATAGCCTTATCCCGCAGTTCCAGATGGTGGGCGTCCACAGGGAGCAGTGGTGCCGTGAACTTTCCCTTCCGCTTCATGGCAAAGCCGCCGCAGGATACACCCATCCACTTGCGGAAACTTCCTGCTGCGTAGTCGCACAGCGGATCGATCCCGTCGGAGGAGAGGAGAGAGTGGGTCACATCTTCAAAGATGACGATCCCCCGGTCTTTGCACGCACGGACAAAGTCGTGGTCATAGGAACAGAAGCCATAGTATCCACACAGGGAGAGAACGCTGATCTCGTCGAGGACACGCTCGTCAAAAATGCTGTGGAGGTTTTCATCCAACTCGTAAAATTTCAGCTGATATCCTGCTTTTTCAAAAGGGGCCAAGACGGTTTCGCAAGTATAGATCGGGACATAAGCGACTTTCCGGTTATCGTGTTGACAGATATCCTGGAGACAGCGGAAAATACCGCATCTGCCTGACATCATAAAGGAAATGTCGCCGTCAGAAGGACATATCTGCTGAAAATATCCATTATCTACAGAAAGTGCAGTTTCAAAAGGAAACATACCGCCAATGACTCTCATAAAGCATTACCTCCTTAACAATCTTGATATCTATTATACATAATAGCAATATGTAGGTCAATACGAAATATATGTATAATGCTATAGTGCAATGTAAACAAAATTTCAAATAGTTTTTATATTATTTCGATTGTTGACAATTTGTTGTATGGCATATTATACTTTTGATATATCAAAACTTTCCTGCGCGATGCCTTTCTACAGCAAATATTTACCAAGGAGGAACGGGGGTAATCCACATGTACAAGTTCATCTTAAAGCGGTTGCTGATGCTGATCCCGGTCATTGTGGGTGTAACATTCATCGTGTTTTTCATCCTGAATCTGTCGCCCGGCGATCCCGCAGCAATCATTCTGGGGGACCAAGCTACTGAGGAAGCGCTGGAAATGAAGCGGGAAGAGCTTGGTTTGAACGACCCGATCTTAACCCGTTATGTGAATTACATGGCTGATTTGTTGCATGGAGATCTAGGCGAATCCTATAAGAACAGCATTCCTGTCTGGAACCAGGTGATTGAGCGATTCCCGAATACGGCAATCCTGGCAGTAGCCGGTATCCTGGTGGCGCTGATTATCGGCATTCCAATCGGAATCATCTCCGCAAAGAAGCAGTACTCGCTGATGGACAATATCAGCATGGTGCTGGCGCTGATCGGCGTGTCCATGCCAAACTTCTGGTCCGGCCTGCTGCTGGTCATGCTCTTCTCCCTGACGCTGGGGTGGCTTCCCTCCCAGGGCATGGGAACAGGCTTTGTTCCCATGCTGAGGAGTCTGGTCCTTCCCTCCCTGACGCTTGGCATCAACTCCGCCGCCATGGTGGCCCGTATGACCCGCTCCTCCATGCTGGAAGTCATTCGCCAGGACTACATCTCTACCGCCCGGGCCAAGGGCGTCAGCGAGCGGGTGATCACCTTCC
>CALWLO010000235.1 GCA_944381545.1 uncultured Acetatifactor sp.
CAATTTTCTCAATGAGCCTCCTGACCAGAGCCTCTGAGTATTCTGTGACAGCTGTTGATTGCTCCTCCAGAAAGGAAGCGAGAGTATCGATACGCTCCTGCAGTTCCACGTTTCTCGCTGCAGCAGTCAATATCTCCTGACGTTTTCCCCTGAGTTCGATAATCGCATCCCCTATTTCATCATTTTTAGCCTGATCCTTTCCTGCACTCAGCAGCTCCTCCTGTTTTGCTTTGATCTCCAGGTCAACCTCCTCAAGCAGATTTCCCGTATCTTCGCATAGGACTGCACGGATGTTCTCCTGCAAAACCGGAATCACCATATCCCTTCTGGCCCAGGCATCGTTAACAGCTGTGACCACAGCATTCTGTAGATCCTCTTCGTGAATGGTTCGAGCCGGGCAATCAATTCCGCTGCTCTTTTTAAGAACCCGGCTTACGCAGCGCCAGACTGTAGATTTGCAGCCTCGGTTATTCCACTTGATTCTGCGGTAGATATCCCCGCAGTGTCCGCAGAAAACGATGCTGGATAAGGCATATCTGGAGCTGTAAATCCGCTTCTTTCCATCCTGCAGGATATTGGCTCTTCTGGAAATCTCTGCCTGTACCCGTAGAAACACATCCTTATCGATAATTCCTTCGTGGCTCCCTTCCACATAATATTGAGGCGCATATCCAGTGTTTGCCACCCGCTTCTTCTCCAGAGTGTTTACAGTGTAGGTCTTTTGCAGCAGTGCATCTCCGATATATTTTTCGTTGGTAAGGATCTGCTTAATGTTGGTTTCATACCACTTTGCATTGCCTGCCCCGTTGAGAATTCCATCCCTCTCCAATCCTCTTTTAATCTGAAGGAAGCTCCTCCCTTCCATATACTCAGCATAAATCCTCCGGACAATCATGGCCTCCTCCGGTACGATCACCAGCTTCCCACTCTCATCCTTTGTGTACCCAAGGAAACGATTATGATTCACCTGCACCTTTCCCTGCTGGTTTCTGAACTGAATCCCGAGTCTGACATTTGCAGACAAAGATTCTGATTCCTGCTGGGCCAAAGCCGCCATGATCGTCATAAGGACTTCTCCTTTGGCATCCAGGGTATTGATGTTCTCCTTTTCAAAAAACACTGCAATGTTTAAGCTTTTCAGTTCCCTTGTGTATTTCAGGCAATCCACGGTGTTTCTGGAGAACCGGCTGATCGACTTTGTAAGGATCATGTCGATTTTTCCTTTTCTGCAATCCTCGATCATACGATTAAAAGCTTCTCGCTTTGCCGTGTTGGTGGCAGAAATCCCGTCATCTGCATAAACCTCCACCAGTTCCCATTCCGGATTGCTCTTGATATAGGAAGTATAATGCTCCACCTGCATTTCATAGCTGGACTCCTGCTCTTCAAATTCTGTAGATACTCGGCAATAGGCCGCCACTCTTGTCTTCTGCACCTGTTTTGATGCCTTTTGCGTACCAACCATACGCTTTGCCGGTATTACCGTTATGTTTCCTGCCAATGCCACTACTTGCTCACCTCATTTCTAATCAGACTATAAGCAAACTCTGCTTGCTCCACCGGGTCTTGATACCTCATTGGAATCCGTGGAATGCAAAATTTACTGTAAACTGTACCTTTCGGAATGTCTTTCACGCCACGGTTATCCCTCCCCAAAGCCTTTTCCCTGCGCTTTCTCTCTGCGTCCAAGCGATTTACCATCTCCTCCGATAAGATTGCCGGATAAAAATCATCTCCCAGGTACCTCTTGTTAAACATCATCCTTTTTACGCCACAGTGACTCATGGTCAATCCGATAGACGATGCCGCATTGATCAATGACATCCCAGAAAGATAGTTCTCGCACATTTCTATAATTTTTCCGGCCTGCTCCTCATTGACAACGGCTCTTCCCTCTCTAATTTCATATCCGTAGGGTGTATGTTCCATCTTATATCCTTTCCCGGAAAATCGGCCCGAACTTCATTGCAAAACCAATCTCCGTTTGATCATAAATCACGATATGGTCAACGTGCTCTGTGAAAAGATCGCCATCAAACGCTGTAAGCGTGATGCCCTTCGCAGTATATTTCAGAAGGCGATCCAGGGCCTCCTGCTGTTCATATCCTCCGCTCATATGTGATTCCAGGGATTTCTTCTCATCCTTCATTCGCTTTATATCTTCCGCAAGAGCTGCCTCCTCTTTGGCATAAACCGCCGGATCCAATAAACCGCTAGTAAAGAACTGGTGAATCTGCTGCTGTCTTTCCATACTGTCTTCTAATAACGCTTCCAGTTTACTTAGCCGTTCCAGTAACTCCGTTCCCTTACGTTCCTTTGTCCTCTGTGCAAAAGGAAGAAGTATCACGCTACGGCAAAAAGTCAGCTTATTCATCATGGTCGCAAAAGCCGCCTTCACAGATTCCTCCGGCACTGCCTTCAATGGACAGGCAGCATGATTTTGAATGTGCGTTTGGCAGGCAAGAGCGTGGTACCGACTGAGTTTAACTCTTTTCCAGGATCCCCCACATTTCCCGCAACGGATTTTTCCGGACATTGGATACCGATTATTGTATTTCCCTGCGCTGATTTCGTGCCCCTTTTCCAGCCCATTTTGATTAATCATGGCGTTTGCGGCATCAAATATCTCACGGCTGACAATTGGCTCATGGTGATCCTTCATATAATACATGTTTTTCTCACCCTTGTTTGTATGGCGTCGAAATCGATCGTCCGAATAAGATTTCTGAAAGATCACATCACCGGTATATTTTTCATTCCGTATCATCCCGCAAATGGTATGGCCTGTCCAGCTTCCGCCACGTTTGCTTGGGATCTGCTCCAGATTCAATGATCTGGCAACAGCTCCTGCAGACTTACCAGATAAAATCTCATCAAAGATCCGTTGCACAATCTTTGCCTGTTCCCCGTTGATCACCATCATGCCTTCTACATTATCATAACCATAGGGCGGATAACCAATTTTGTAGGTGCCGTTCAAAAACCGTCTTTGGATACTCCACCGATTATTTTCGGAAATAGAATGGGATTCGCTCTCAGCCAAACTGGAAAGAATGGAAAGTAAAAGCTCACCCTCAATTTTTCCGGTATCAATATTTTCCTTTTCAAAATAAATGTAGATCCCTTTTTCACAAAGCTGGCGCACCATCTCTACGCATTCCAGTGTATTTCGGGAAAATCGGCTGATCGACTTGATAATCACATAGTCAATCAGGCCCCTTTCACAGTCAGTTAACAGCTGAAGTAGCCCTGAGCGATTATCCTTTTTTGTCCCAGAAACGCCTTCATCATAATAGAGCCCCGCATATTCCCAGTTGGGATGGGATTGAATATAGCGTTCATAATGGTTCTTCTGTGCCGCCAGACTGACCATCTGCTCCTTAGAATCCGTCGATACCCGGGCATAAGCAGCAACACGAAGCTTTCTTTTTTCGCCTACAGTTGATGCGTCAATCTTTGTTATTCGTTTCATTGTCTCAACATCCTCTCTGATTCAGGTAGTCTATACATCA
>CALWLO010000236.1 GCA_944381545.1 uncultured Acetatifactor sp.
GCTTCTGGAACCCATTGTAGCACGCGGGAAGGCGCATGACAAATGAAAAAAGTATGAAGGAGAAGACGGTCTGGCTGGAAGCTGGTTCCTGCTCAGGTCAGTGCAGGTCATTTGCTGGCCGGCACATAAGAAAAGCGTTCCGGCCTGAATCCGGCCCGCCTATCGCTGCATGCTTCTACGGCAGAAATCAGAAGAATGGCATGCTGACCCGTAGAGATTGAGAGCTTACTACGGCCAAAAAGGGAAATTTCGATTCCTGTACCGTAGATTTTGGTGGCTTTATACGGTAGAAAGTATAATTCTGCCATTTTTACCCGTAGTGAGTGGTAAAAGCTTTGTGCCTCCGGAGACGTCAGAAAATCAGATTACAGACAATATGTAACGATAAACAATAATATGGATTTGATCCGCATAGTTGTATATAATGAAAAGGATGAAGGAGCAGGAGAAGGCTATGGAACTATTATCAGCAAAAAAAACAGCAGATCATTTTCCTATTTCAGAGCGGCGCATGCAGGATTTATTGTCGCTGTCAGATACCTGCAAGGAGTTGGCCATTTCAACGGCAACCGGGCGTAATTGGGTAAAGCTGGGGAAATTGCAGCCTGTTGATAAAGCGGAACGCAGGTTTCTTTTTGAACGGACTTATGTGGAAAAGATTAAGAATGATATAGCAGATGGAAAGAATACCGCATTAAAAAGCCGCCGTAATAAGAAATATGTTTCAGGAAATGATATTTATCGCTCCTATATCTCTGATACATCGAAAAATATGGCGGCTGTTCAAAGAACGGTTGACAGGATAAGAGAAAAAGGGATTATCGTTACGGACGATCTGATGCGGGCGATCATCGCGGAATGCGCCATACAGATAATATTGGACAGAGAGGGCGAAGGGGGAAATACCAATTGTCTGTGCCGTTATCTGCATGGGGAACTGAAAAACGAGCTTTTCTTTCTGGTAGATGATCTGACAGAGGGAATTTCCTCTGCGGAAAATATGGCAGAGACATATTCTGACCTGCTGAGTGAGATGTATATCTATGAAGAAGGAGAGGATATCCTTGGACTTCTCTATATTTCACTTAAAAATCTGTGCAGCAGAAAAGCGACAGGCGCTTACTATACGCCAACTGCTGTTGTAAAGAAAATGTGTTTTCGTCTGTTTTCCATGAATGAAATGTCCACAGGAAAAATACTTGACCCATGCTGCGGAACCGGAAATTTTCTTCTGCAGCTTCCGGCGAGGATCGGCTTTGAACAGGTATACGGATATGATATTGATCCGGTCAGTGTGAAAATTGCCAGGATAAATTTTGCGCTGAAGTATCATATTTCCAATCCATCGATTATTTGTTCTCATATTAGAAACAGGGATTATCTTCTGTCAGGAGAGAGGAGGGAAAAATTTGATTCTATTATAGGTAATCCGCCATGGGGGTATGTTTTTTCAGAGGATCAGAAAAAGCAGCTGTCAGACAGGTACAGGACTGCGGAGGAAAACAGGGCTGAATCCTATGATCTGTTTGTGGAACGGGCATTAACCGACTTGAAAAGAGGCGGTGTATTATCGTTTGTTTTGCCGGAAGCGATTCTAAATGTAAAAAACCATAGATTAGCCCGGCAGATCCTGTTGGAAAGGAGTTCGTTCCAGTATCTGGAATTTTTGGGAAATGTTTTTGACAAGGTACAGTGTCCCTGCATCATTTTGCAGACTGCTGCCGGACAAACGGATGAGCAGGAAAAGGGAGTTTTGGTTTCCGATTCCAGCCGTGAATTTTATATTCAGAAGAAACAGAGATTTCATGCAGAATACATAAATTTTTCAGCAACCGATGAGGAATATGGTATTTTGGAAAAACTGGATCACATACCGGGTAAAATGACACTGTTCCAAAATGCCATATTTGCGTTAGGAATAGTTACCGGAAGGAACAGAGATTATATTTCACAAACCAAAACGGAAGAAAGTGAGATTGTACTGAAGGGCTCTGATCTATACAAATTCAGAATGAAGCCATCTGGGAATTATATTGTTTTCAGGCCGGAATCCTTCCAGCAGGTTGCGCCGTCAGAATACTATCGGGCACCGGAAAAGCTGCTGTATCGTTTTATATGCAATCAGCTTGTTTTTGCGTATGATAATAAGCAGACCCTTTCTTTGAACAGCTGTAATATCCTTATCCCTAAAATTCCCGGGATAAATATGAAATATGTTTCGGCGATTTTAAATTCAAGGATGGCTCAATTTTATTTTAAAAAGCAGTTTGGCTCAATAAAAGTGTTGAGATCTCACTTGGAAAAGATTCCCATTCCATTTCCGGAGGAAGGGGTTCAGGAAAAAATTGTCTGTATTGTCGATCGGATTCTTGCAGCGGAGAACGATACTGTCATTTGCGGATTATATGACGAACTTGACCTTATGATTGCCGGCCTGTATGGGTTGGACAATAAAGAATATGGGGTGATTCAATCGTCCATGGAAAATGAAAATCTGTTTCTCGGCTAGGATGAGAGAATCTGTCTGGGGCTGCGTGATCGAAGAAGCAGCCCCGGATAAACAAAAGACAGTCAGCTAAGAGATGCTTTCCCTTTTTCCAAAACCTTCGGCAGAATATCGGCTTCCTCAACAAGGAAGGGATGCAAGTCTTCTTCCGTCATGAATACCTGTCCTTCATACACGCCGGCATCTGGTATTCCGGTATTTTCATTTCTGTGCTGCGAACTGATTTTTCCTGATGCAAGCAATTCTCTGCTTGTCAAAACCCAGTATAGCAGGGCGTCTTTGCAAACGCCAATCCAGATAAAAATATCGCAGCAGGAAGGCTTCAGCTGCTGGAAATGATATTTGAAACCGGCTTTTTGTGCTTCTGCATGAGAATAGGCGCGGCTTGCAAGACTGCCCCTGCTTTGGGTGCTGTTAGCTCTGCAGGCTTTCACTTCAATACGGATTCCTTCAAGCCACAAATCAAATTCGCCGTTAAAGGAAGGATATAAGGTTGACATGGTTTCTCTGGTAGCCTGTATAAACTGAGGAAACAGCTTTCGGATATGTGCTTCCCCCCAGGTTTGTCCGAATGTACGGGGAGCCATTTCGTACAGATCGAGATATTGCGGCTTTTCCAGGTTCCGTGACAGAAATGCATTGCTTATTTCAACGTAGTCACGGTAAGAAATGCTGTTTGTGGACAACAGATAAGCCATAAGACGTCCCTCTGTATCAAAGGGCGCTATGGATGGCTGGCGTCGGATCTCTTCGATAACGGCGGGATCACAGTTGGAATGGCTCAGAAGGTAGTTCAGCTTTTCTTTCAGCTCTTTCATGGGGAAGGCCTCCGGTTAAAAAATAGTGGATTATCTTGCAATGGGAATCGTATATCAATTATACTACAACAGGAAACAGAAATTGGAAAGAAAAAGCAGGATGAAAAAACTCAAAATCAAGAAGAAAGGGACTGACAGAAAAACAGATGGATATCACAGCAAAGCTTACGGAAG
>CALWLO010000237.1 GCA_944381545.1 uncultured Acetatifactor sp.
CTTTCCCTCGCTGTCTAAGTCCTTCAGGATCTGGGGATCTGCCTTTTTCACAAAGATGCCTGCGTAAGGGGTCTCCTCCGTCAGCTGTCCCTTACCGTCCACAAACTGCACAAAAGGCAGGTCATATTTTCTGCCCACATTGGCGTCGTCCTCACCGAAAGCGGGGGCAATGTGAACAATGCCTGTACCATCGGACATCGTAACGTAATTGTCACAGGTCACGAAAAATCCTTTCTTACCCTGCTTTGCCGCAGCCTCGCCGGCACAGGCAAACAAGGGCTCGTATTCCTTATACTCCAGATCTCTGCCCACATAGGTCTCCAGGATCTCATAAGCCGGCTTTTCTTCCTCCGCCAGCTTCCCCAGCACATGATCCAGCAGGGCCTGGGCCATATAATAGGTATAACCGTCGGCAGCCTTCACCTTGCAGTAGGTCTCGTCAGGATTCATACACAGCGCCACATTGGAGGGCAGCGTCCAGGGAGTGGTGGTCCATGCCAGGAAATAAGCGTCCTCCCCTTTTACCTGAAAGCGCACCACTGCCGAACGCTCCTTGACATTCTTATAGCCCTGGGCCACCTCCTGGGCAGACAGAGGGGTACCGCAGCGGGGACAGTAGGGAACGATCTTAAAGCCCTTATACAGCAGTCCCTTGTCCCAAATGGTCTTCAGCGCCCACCACTCGGACTCTATAAAATCATCATGATAAGTCACATAGGGATCATCCATATCCGCCCAGAAGCCCACGGTTCCGGAAAAATCCTCCCACATGCCCTTATACTTCCATACGCTTTCCTTACATTTATCAATAAAAGGTTCCAGTCCATAGGCTTCGATCTGATCCTTGCCGTCCAGACCCAGCAGCCTCTCCACCTCGATCTCCACCGGCAGGCCGTGGGTGTCCCAGCCCGCCTTACGGGGCACCATATAGCCCTTCATGGTACGATATCTGGGAATCATATCCTTGATCACCCGGGTCTCCACATGACCGATATGGGGTTTGCCGTTGGCAGTGGGAGGCCCGTCGTAAAAGGTATAGGTCTCCCCCTCCTTATTCTTCTCCAAGCTCTTGCGGAAGATGTCATTATCCTTCCAGAACTTCTCCACCTGTTTCTCCCTGTCTACAAAATTCAGATCTGTAGAAACCTTCTGATACATTTCCTTTCCTCCTTGACTAGAATCAGCAACCCCGCTGCAAGCAACGGAGGGTGTCAAATTTGCAACACTGCAGAGCGATCCTGCCCGTAGGGCTTTTTGATTCTATCGGGAAGCTCGGAGAACTTTCCGATAAAACAAAAAAGGCTCCGTCCGTAAAAGGACGAAGCTCACTGCCCGCAGTACCACCTGTTACGCATACGCACCGCCTGTGTTCGGCGGATCAATATGTTCTCCCTTAACGCCGGAGATACGGCAATGCTTACTCTTCTTTCAGCATAGCAGCTCGGAAGTGATTTTCCGCAACAGTCTACTTGCACCGGTCTCCCATCCTCACCGGCTCGCTGGAGCTTTGGTACTGCGCATACTCTCTTCGTCGACGCTTTTTCTTTTATTTCTGTCTGTTTCCGATTATAAAACCTTGCTCCCGTGTCTGTCAAGGGAAAAAGAAAGATATATTTGCATTTTGCGCAGAAAAAGCTTATAATCAAATTAGTACTTTATCACTATATTAAAAATACAAAGATTAAGGTCAGGAACAATGATGTCTGCCAAAAAACAAAAGGAAAAATTACAACGGGGAAAACTATACTACTCTTTTCCGGCTATGAGTATGCTCCCGCTGCTGTTCTTCAGTATCATCGTCATTATCTTCAGCAGCATCACCTTCTCCCGCAGCATGCAGGAACAGATTTCCACAGAGCTTCAGAACGTGGCAAACCTGGCCCGTACCCTGATAGACACCGCTTATCCCGGGGACTATACCCTGACAGGGGATGTGGCGCTGTCGCTGTATAAGGGAGAGAGCAATATCACCAGCGATTACACCATGATAGATACCGTTAAGGAGCTTACCGGCGCCGAGGTGACTCTGTTCTTTCAAGATACCCGGATCCTGACCACCATTACCAATTGGGACGGTCAGCGGATCATTGGCACCCGGGCGCCGGATCCGGTGTTGGAGGAAGTGTTGGGACAGGGACAGGCCAAATTTTATAACAATGCCATTATTAACGGCAGGACTTATTTTGCCTATTATACCCCTTTGTACAATACCGACGGGCAGATCACCGGAATCCTGTTTGTTGGAAAGCCGGCGGATCAGGTCAACGAACAGGTAGACCGGGTTATGGTCCCGATTTTTATTGTGAGTCTGGTAGCATTGCTCTGCGCCTGCCTGTTTTCCGTCCGTTATGCCCGCTCCTTTGTAAGGGTCCTGTACGCACTGAAGTCTTTCTTCTCTGAGGTAGCCACCGGAAGCCTCAGTGTGCAGCTGGATCCCATAGTACTGAAGCGGGAGGATGAACTGTCGGAAATCGGCCTTTCCGCCCTGACCATGCAGCGTTCCCTGCGCAATCTGGTGGAGCAGGATACCCTGACAGAGCTATACAACCGGCGCAATGGAGAAATGCATTTGAATGCTTCCCTGGCTAAGGCCAAATCAGTAAATGCACCCCTTACGCTGGTCATCGGTGATATTGACTTTTTCAAAAAGATCAATGATACCTACGGTCACCAGTGCGGTGATCTGGTGTTGAAGAATATCGCCGGCATACTGAAGAAAAACATGCGGGACAAGGGCTACGCCATCCGCTGGGGCGGAGAAGAGTTTCTGCTGATATATGAAAACAGTTCGTTGCAGGAAACCTTTAAAGCCTTAAGCGCACTGCTTGATGAGGTGCGCAGTACCTGTAATGAATCCGAGGGGCATCAGATCTATGTAACCATGACCTTTGGCATGGCCTGTGACCCGTCAAGAAGCCTGAAAGATCTGCTGCATGAGGCGGATGACAAGCTTTACTATGGAAAGAATAACGGCAGAAACCAGATCGTGGCGGAGCTTCCCCCGGAGAGGCATTAGTCTTGCGCCATCCGGTGAAAACGTGTATACTTTCCGTTAGATAAGCGCTTATGAGGGAATACCCTGCAAGGAGGAACATTCTCATATGAACAAAAAACTGATACCCTACATTCTGCTTTTTCTGTCGGTGCTGCTGCTGGCGGTGGATATCCGCATTCCGGTCAAAGCCTATCCCGTCTTTGAGTCATTTGTCACCGAGGCGCCCCAGACTGTAGATCTGGTCATCAACCATGTGATCGGACACTGGCTGCAGCTGGATCTGCTGTCCGATGTTATGGGCTATCTGCTGTTGGCTGCCGCCTGTATCATGCTGGGTACGGAAAATAAGCATTTTATCCGGCTGCTGCCCTGGATCGCAATCAGCCTGGGGTTTTATCTTTGCCTGCAGCTGATGCCCTTTTCCCTAAACGGCGGGATGCGTTTTCGTGCCGGATAT
>CALWLO010000238.1 GCA_944381545.1 uncultured Acetatifactor sp.
CTTTTCCCTGGAAAAGCTGGTGCGGATCTGGGGAGAATATCTGACCTGATGACAATCGATGCGGATCCAGGCTGAACTGTTACCAGGCAGGTAAGAGCGGCAGAAAATAGACTTGCAGAATATGCACAAATGTGGCATTATAGGGTATGACTGGCAGAAAAGGCCCGGACGATGCAGCAAGGGCCTTTACGACGGAGCGAAGGCCGGACGGCTGGACAGAAATTGCAGATTGGGTGCCGGCACAGATGACAGGCAAGAAAAGAGGATCGAGCAGATATGTCAGAAGATAAGATAAAAAGGGCAGGACAGATAGAGACGATAAAAAAGGTGCTGCATTATATTCAGAAATACTGGATATTGGTGGGGCTTTCCCTGGTGCTGGCGGCATTGATCGTGGCGCTGACGCTGTATGTGCCCATCCTGACGGGGGATGCCGTGGATCTGATTGTGGACAAGGGGCTGGTGGATATGCCGGGAATCCTTGTGATTATCAGGAAAATCGCCATTGCCATGGTGCTTACCGCCGTGGCCCAATGGGTTATGAATACCGCCAACAACTATATTACCTATCATGTGATTCAGGATATCCGGCAGGACGCCTTTCATAAGCTGGAGAATCTGCCGCTGAAATATCTGGATGCAAAGTCCTACGGGGATATCGTCAGCCGGGTGATTGCGGATGTGGATACCTTTGCGGATGGTCTGCTCATGGGCTTTACCCAGCTGTTTACCGGTGTGATGACCATCATCGGGACGCTTATTTTCATGATGGTCACCAATGTGCCCATAGCGCTGGTGGTCGTCTGCATTACCCCGGTGTCCTTTTTGGTGGCCAAATTCATTGCTACCAGAACCTATACCAGGTTTAAGGAACAGTCAGAGACCAGGGGAGAGCAGACGGCGCTGATCGAGGAGATGGTGGGCAATCAGAAGATCGTCAAGACCTTTTCCCGCGAGGAGGCGGTGACAGAGGAATTTCGGGAGATCAACGGCAGGCTGCAGAAATGTTCCCTGAAGGCCATCTTTTATTCCTCCTTGACCAACCCCTGCACCCGCTTTGTCAACAGCCTGGTATATGCCGGCGTTGGGATCTTCGGCGCTCTGGTGGCGATTGGGGGCGGGATCACCGTGGGTGAGTTGTCCTGTTTCCTGAGTTATGCGAACCAATATACCAAGCCCTTTAATGAGATCTCCGGTGTGATCACGGAGCTGCAGAACGCCATTGCCTGTGCGGGCCGGATCTTTGAACTGATCGAGGAAGAAGCGCAGGCGCCGGATGCGGCAGATGCAAAGGAGCTTACGGATGCCCGGGGCAATGTCAGTCTGGAGCATGTATATTTTCAGTATGTGCCCGATAAGAAGCTGATTCAGGACTTTAATCTGACGGTAAAGCCGGGCCAGAGGGTGGCCATCGTAGGCCCCACCGGCTGCGGGAAGACCACAATTATCAATTTGTTGATGCGTTTCTATGATGTGGATCAGGGCTGCATCCGGGTGGACGGAACCGATATCCGGGATCTGACCAGGGGAAGCCTTCGCGCCAGCTACGGTATGGTGCTGCAGGAGACCTGGCTTAGGGCAGGGACGATCCTTAACAATATCCGGATGGGTAAGCCGGATGCCACGGAGGAGGAAGTGATTGCCGCAGCAAAGGCGGCTCATGCCCACAGCTTTATCAAGCGCCTGCCGGAGGGATATCATACCGTGATTACCGAGGACGGGGGCAGTCTTTCCCAGGGACAGAAGCAGCTGCTGTGTATCGCCAGAGTCATGCTGTGCCTGCCGCCCATGCTGATATTGGATGAGGCTACATCCTCCATCGATACCCGCACGGAAATCCGGATCCAGAAAGCCTTTGCCCGGATGATGGAGGGGCGCACCAGCTTTATTGTGGCTCATAGGCTGTCCACGATCCGGGAGGCGGATGTGATTCTGGTCATGAAGGACGGCAACATCATAGAACAGGGGAACCATGAGAGCCTGCTGGCTCAGGACGGCTTCTATAAAAAGTTGTATGAAAGCCAGTTTGCAGGCTGATCAGCCGAGAAGCAGCCGGACTCTCCGCCGGAGTATATATTCCGGGTGGACGGATGCGGAACAGAATCAGATATAAGTCCATTTGGCAGTATGGCTCAGGGGCAGGAGAGCCGCCTGCAGATATGGGGTGATAAAGATATGTACAGGATCTTAATTGTGGAGGATGACGAGAGCATCGCTCAAGCGCTGACCAGGCAGATCGCTGCCTGGGATATGGAGGTGCGCTGCGTCTCAGATTTTCATATGGTGATGCAGGAATTTGCGGACTTTGATCCCCAGCTGGTGCTGCTGGATATCATGCTGCCCTTTTATAACGGCTATTATTGGTGCAGCGAGATCCGCCGGGTATCCAAGGTGCCGATCATTTTCCTCTCCTCCGCTTCCGACAATATGAATATTGTGATGGCTATGAATATGGGCGGCGATGATTTCATTGCCAAGCCCTTTGATATGACGGTGCTGATCTCCAAGATTCAGGCCCTGCTGCGCAGAACCTATGATTTCGGAGGCGTCCTGCCGGTGCTGGAGCATAAGGGAGCTCTGCTGCATACCGGGGACAATACGCTGACCTATCAGGGAGAGCAGATTCCCTTAAGCAAGAATGAATACCGGATTCTGCTGACCCTGATGGAGAATAAGGGTCAGGTGGTGAGCCGGGAGAGGCTGATGGAAAAGCTGTGGGAGACCGACAGCTTTGTGGATGACAATACCCTGACGGTAAATGTGAACCGTCTGCGCAGGAAGCTGGAAGCGGCTGGACTGGAGGACTTTATCGTCACGAAATTCGGAGTGGGCTATCTGATCTGCGGATAGGGGACAGAGAAGTCCCAAACCGGGCCGGAAACTTCCGGCTTAAAGTCGGGCTGGACGCTGCGGCTTTGGATGCAAGATATCAGGCTGCTCCGGCTTCCGGTTAAGCCAAGAAAGGAAATGTATGAGACAGTTTATCCTGGTATATATCAGACAGCAGAAAAGGCAGTTTCTTACCTTTCTGCTGTTTTGTGTTATCTATACAATGGTGCTGGCGCTGTATCAGCTGCCTCCGGCGGCCCTGCTCTATCCCATCCTGCTGTGTGCGGCGGCAGGTGCGGCGGCGATGGGCATGGACTTGTACCGGGTCCATAAGCGGTATACTTCCCTGCAGCAGCTGCTGGAAGCGGTAGGACTGGAGCTGCCCCGGGAGCAGGAGAGGACGGCAGATCAGGAGGCGGCCGGGCAGGAGCTTTCAGAGCCGGAAGGCTGTGACTGGGAACTGCTGCAAGAGCTTCTGGAGAGCCTGGAGAAAAGTGAGGACTGGGAGTGCCGGATCTACCGGGATATGGTAAGCAGGCTGCTGGAGGAGCAGAGGCAGCGGGAGGATGCGCAGCAGATCCGCTATCAGGATACCGTGGATTACTATAC
>CALWLO010000239.1 GCA_944381545.1 uncultured Acetatifactor sp.
GTTCGTTTGATTACCGACCATATCCGCTCCACTACCTTTATGATCAGTGACGGCATCATGCCCTCCAACGAAGGCCGGGGTTATGTTCTTCGCCGCCTGATCCGGCGCGCTGCCCGTCACGGAAGGCTGTTAGGCATTTCCGGCAAATTCCTGGCAGAATTAAGCCGGACGGTGATTGACGAATGCAAGGATGGTTATCCGGAGCTGGAAGAGAAAAGCAGCTTTATTTTGACCGTACTGACTCAGGAAGAGGATAAATTTGATAAGACCATCGACCAGGGACTGAGTATCCTGGCGGAGATGGAGGAGGAGATGAAAGCTGCCGGCGTCACCGAGCTGTCCGGCGAAAATGCTTTCAAGCTGTATGATACCTATGGCTTCCCCATGGATCTGACCCAGGAGATCCTGGCAGAGAAGGGCTTTGCCATTGATGAGTCCGGCTTTGCAGCATGTATGCAGCAGCAGAAGGAAAAGGCGCGTAAGGCCCGCAAGGTAACCAACTATATGGGAGCGGATGTAACGGTATATGAGTCCATCGATCCTGCTATTACCACCCAGTTTGTGGGTTATGACAGACTGCAGCATAATTCCAGGGTAAATGTGCTGACCACGGAGACAGAACTGGTAGAGGCGCTGACCGATGGACAGGTGGGCACGATTATCGTAGAGGAGACGCCCTTTTATGCTACCATGGGCGGACAGAATGCGGATACTGGCGTAATCACCACTGCTGACGGCAGTTTTGAGGTAAAGGACACCGTGAAGCTGATGGGCGGCAAGGTGGGTCATATCGGCATGGTGACCAGCGGCATGATCAAGGTGGGAGATGTGGCGACGCTGACCGTCAATGCCCAGCAGAGAAGTGACACCTGTAAAAACCACAGCGCTACACATTTATTGCAGAAAGCCCTGCGGGAGGTGCTGGGATCCCATGTGGAGCAGTCCGGCTCCTATGTGGACGGAGAGCGGCTGCGGTTTGACTTCAGTCATTTTGCCCCTATGACAGCCGAGGAACTGGCCCGGGTGGAGGCAATGGTCAATGAGAAGATTGCAGAGAATATACCGGTAGTTACGGAGGTAATGAATATTGAAGATGCCAGGAAGACCGGCGCCATGGCTCTCTTTGGGGAGAAGTACGGCGAGAAGGTTCGGGTAGTAAGGATGGGAGATTTCTCCGTGGAGCTCTGCGGCGGTACGCATGTGTCCAATACAGGGAATATCGGCAGCTTTAAGATCCTGTCCGAAAATGGTGTAGCAGCCGGAGTGCGTCGTATTGAGGCCCTGACGGGGGCTGGTGTACTGCACTATTATCAGAATCTGGAGAAGACGCTGGAGGAGGCTGCCAGGGCGGTAAAGGCAAATCCCGGTAATCTGGTGGAGAAGTGTGAGCATTTGATGGCGGAGGTCAAGTCTCTGAATGCACAGCTGGAGTCCTTGAAGAGCAAGGCAGCCAAGGAAGCCCTGGGCGATGTGATGGATCAGGTGCAGGAGGTAAAGGGCGTAAAGCTTTTAGCAGCCAGTGTGGATGGTGTGGATATGAGCGGCCTGCGTGACCTGGGCGACCAGCTGAAGGAAAAGCTGGGCGAGGGCGTTGTGGTGCTGATCTCCAGCCAGGACGCCAAGGTGAATATGATTGCTATGGCTACCGACGGCGCCCAGAAAGCAGGTGCACATGCCGGCAATCTGATCAAGGGAATTGCAGCGATGGTAGGGGGCGGCGGAGGCGGCCGTCCCAATATGGCTCAAGCCGGAGGCAAGAATCCGGCAGGGATTCCCCAGGCTGTGGCAGAGGCAGCGAAGGTGCTGGAGGGCCAGTTGGCATAAAAAATAAAAAAAGATGTTGACGATTGGAAAATTTGTGCTATAATGTGATATGTGCATGTGGAGTTCCACTGTACATAATATTAACCCAGTCAGTCAAGATACTTGCAAGGGACTGAAGGGAGGTCAGGTGTAATCATGTCAAACGTAATCGTAAAAGAGAACGAGACTTTGGACAGCGCACTGCGTCGCTTTAAAAGAAGCTGCGCAAAGGCTGGTATTCAGCAGGAGATTCGTAAGAGAGAGCATTACGAGAAGCCTAGTGTAAAGCGTAAGAAGAAGTCCGAAGCGGCAAGAAAGCGTAAATATAACTAATGACATGAAGGTCCTTGGTTTTTGCCAGGGACTTTTGCTTTCTAAATTACAAGTGAGGATTATGTGTCTGTGATGTAACGATTCAGCCATAGGAAATGTAACTATGAGGCCGTAAGGCGGAATTGTTACCCGGTGATTCATGAGGGAGGAATGAACCATGTGGACAAAGGAACTGTTTGGTACGGATGTGTATCATCTGTTGGCGGCCTTTATTGTATATAGTATGCTGGGATGGCTGGTGGAATCCATCTATATGTCCTTCTGTAACAGGAAGCTGACCAACAGGGGATTTGCGAAGAGTCCTTTTTGCCCGATCTATGGCTTTGGTGCGGTAATTGGTTATCTGATCCTGCGCCCGTTTCGGTTTAATTATGTGCTGCTGTATGTGATTGCTGCTGTTTCTGCTACTGCCTTTGAATTTCTGGTGGGCAAGATGATGATCCGGCTCTTTGGCGAGCTGTGGTGGGATTACAATGAAAAGCCCTTTAATTATAAGGGAATTATCTGTCTGGAGAGCACAGTGGCCTGGGGATTCTATGGTGTGGGTATTGTAGCCTTTGTCAATGAATGGGTTTATGGGCTGATTGACAGAGTCCCGATACATATGGGGGTCAGGCTGATCTATATCATTATGCTGATCGTGACCATTGACTATATTATCCAGCTGCTCCATGCTTTTCATGTGGATCTGTCCCGGCAGAGAGAGAGGCTGTCAGAGAAAGTCAATGAGTTCCGGGCAAGATGGAATTCATAAGGTAACAGTTCCGCTCATAAGAGGAAATTAAGCGGAGAGGAGAGTTCGGTCGGGGGCTGCGGTGTGTTTGCTGCAGTCCCCGTTTTTCAGCCTCAATGTGCATATGCTTCCCCTCATCCCCATATATTAGTGGTAGAACAGAGCAGAGAAGGTGCAGGAGATGATGGAGAAGCCGGAAAAGAGAAAAACACATAGAACACATAGTATTCCAGGGAAACCCAGGAGGAGGCGTTTTGCGGCGCTGGCACTTAGCCTGTGGCTTGCCCTGCTGCAATTTGTCTGCAGTGATATCCGGGTGCAGGCGCAGGTAGAGATATCGGCGCCGTCGGCGATTCTGATGGAGGCCTCCACCGGTCAGGTACTTTATGAACTGAATGCCACAGAGCGGAGATGTCCTGCCAGTATTACCAAAATTATGACCCTGCTGCTGACTTTTGAGCAGCTTGACGCAGGAAAGATCAGCTTAGATGAGGAGGTCATTACCAGCGAATATGCCAGTTCC
>CALWLO010000240.1 GCA_944381545.1 uncultured Acetatifactor sp.
GATCCTCCTCAATATCCTCATAGGCATCCAGCAGATAAATGAATTTGCCCAGATAAAAACCGAACCGATGCAGGCCGGGCTCCCACTCATCATGCCGGTATACCATGATCTGTGCCATGACCTGTCCAAAGCGCCCTGCCATCTCGTCCAGATCATTTACGTCTTCCTCCTCTGCCCGGGCCAGCTTCTCCATAGCAGAAGTAATATTTTCCAGCTTTTGACGATACTTTTGCCTGCATTCTCCCGTTTTCCTCTCCAACATCCTGGAAAGCAGCAGCTGAAGATACTTCCTGTCATCCTTCCAGTCATCCAGGCATTTGTAATAGGTCAGCAGGACATTCATATCCGCCGCATATTCCGTCAGTTCATTATAGCGGTATGTGTGCTTCCTGCCGGGATGCATGATGCAGCGGCTCTGACCGCATACCGTCTCCGGCTCGTACAGCCCCGACAGCAGCATCAGCACAAAGGTCATGTCATAGCTTAAGGTAATCTGCCCGATCCGTCCATATTTCTCCTTTAATACCCGGCACAGCCCGCAGTAAAAAGAATGATACATCTCATATTCCCGGATACGCAGTTCCGGCTGGTTTACCACAATATATCCAAACATTCACTTATCCCCATAACGATCCGAAGCTCAGCACATCCCAATCCCCATGCATATCGCAAGCCCCGCTTGCGATACTGCCCAAATAGAAATATGAAACTCCTCCCTGAGCGGATAAATTCATCCGCTCAGGTCTTTCTGATAAACTCTGCTCCACACTTCCTGCAACTGATAGCGATTTTCCCCTTGTTTTTGGGAACCCGGATCTTTTGCCTACAGTTCGGGCATCTGAAGATCCGATGAGTTTTTCTTTGGGAAAGCTCCTGTTTCTTCTTCTGCAGTTTTGCCCGTATCTTCCACTCCAGCTGCAGATATTTCTGGTTCTCTGCCGCCCGTTTACTGATCTGGCGGGACATCATCCGATAATATACCGGAATCAATAAAATCAGCCCTGCTAAGGAGATAAAAGGGACTCCGAACAGGGAAAGCACCATGCAGACCAAAGCAAGCACCGTCAGCCTCTGCCCCAGTCTGTCATATCCATACCTGCCCTGCATAAAGCGCATCATCTTTTCTCTCATTTCCATCATCCCTCGTTTTCATTATCTGTTTCCACTGCTTGACTTAATTTTAGTAACAGCTGCCCCCGCACATAAGAGAACAATCTCTGTGCATTGTGTGCAAGCACTCATGCCCAGTACTTATCCTCTTATGGCTGAACCGTTACTCATTTTATCCTACGCCTCAGGAGGGCAAAATACAATATTATCTTTCTAAACATTTCTAAATAAAGCATAAAAAACACCACTATCAATCACTGCCGATAGTGGTGCCAGTCCTCTTTATGCGATTAAGCCTGTGCTACATCTTTCATGGAGAAGCTGATACGGCCCATCTTATCCTTACCCAGGCATACTACGGTAACCACATCCCCCAGGGTAAGCACATCCTCTACCCGATTGATTCTTTCCCTGGCAATCTTGGAAATATGAACCATACCCTCCTTGCCGGGGGCAAATTCTATGAATGCGCCAAACTCCTTGATACTGACTACCTTGCCCTTAAAGATCTGTCCCTCTTCAAAATCAGTGGTAATGATCTTGATCATATCCACTGCCTTGTCCATCATCTCCTTATCGGTACCGCATACAGAGACCTTACCGTCATCCGCAATATCGATCTTTACGCCGGTACGGGCAATGATCTCATTGATGGTCTTACCCCGCTGCCCCACCACGTCACCGATCTTTTCGGGATCGATCTGGATGGAAATGATCTTGGGCGCATAGGGGCCAACCTCTGCCCGGGGTGCGGCAATGGCGGGCTTCATGCAGTTATCCATAATGTACAGTCTGGCTTCACGGCAGCGGGCAATGGCGCCCTCCACAATAGGTCTGGTCAGGCCATGGATCTTGATATCCATCTGGATCGCCGTGATGCCTTCCGTTGTACCAGTTACCTTAAAATCCATATCTCCGAAGAAATCCTCCAGGCCCTGGATATCGGTAAGCAGTACGAAATCATCATCCGTCTCACCGGTTACCAGACCGCAGGAGATACCGGCTACCATCTTCTTAATGGGCACACCCGCTGCCATCAGGGACATACAGGATGCGCAGGTAGACGCCATGGAAGTGGATCCATTACTCTCAAAGGTCTCGGATACCGTGCGGATGGCATAGGGAAACTCCTCCTCGCTGGGCAGAACAGGGATCAACGCCCTCTCAGCCAGGGCTCCATGACCGATCTCACGGCGTCCCGGGCCTCTGGAAGGCTTGGTCTCACCTACGGAATAGGAAGGGAAATTATAGTGATGCATATAACGCTTGCTCACTTCGTTCTCATCCAGCCCGTCCAGCTTCTGCTGCTCGGACAGCGGCGCCAGAGTACATACATTGCAGATCTGGGTCTGGCCCCTGGTAAACATTGCAGAACCATGTACTCTGGGGATCAGGTCAACCTCCGCTGCCAGCGGACGAATCTGAGTGATCTCACGGCCGTCAGGACGTTTGTGATCTTTCAGGATCATCTTGCGCACAGTCTTCTTTTCATACTGATACACAGCCTCCCCCAGAACAGCCAGCCACTCTTCGTTCTCTGCGAAAGCCTCTTCCAGCCTGGCAGTAATCTGACGGATATTCTCCTCACGGGTCTGCTTGTCATCGGTAAATACAGCCGTCTCCATCTCCTCAGGGGAAACGATCTTCTTCATCTCGTCAAACATCTCCTGGGGGATTGCGCAGCTGGTATATTCATGCTTTTTCTTACCCACCTCGGCAACGATCTTATCAATAAAGGCGATAATCGTCTGATTCACCTCATGAGCCTTATAGATCGCTTCAATCATCTTCTCCTCCGGCACCTCATTGGCACCAGCCTCAATCATAATCACCTTTTCCCGGGTGGAAGCCACAGTCAGATCCAGATCCCCCTTCTTCCACTGCTCCTGGGAAGGATTGATGATAAATTCCCCGTCAATCATCCCCACCTGAGTCATGGCACAGGGGCCGTCAAAGGGAATATCCGAGATACAGGTTGCTATTGCGGCGCCCAGCATGGCCACCAGCTCCGGGCGGCACTCAGGATCCACACTCATTACCATATTATTTAAAGTTACGTCATTGCGATAGTCCTTGGGGAACAGGGGGCGCATGGGCCTGTCGATCACGCGGCTGGTCAGGATCGCATTCTCACTGGCCTTACCCTCTCTTTTGTTGAAGCCTCCGGGAATTTTACCTACAGAATACAGCTTCTCCTCAAATTCTACGCTTAAAGGAAAGAAATCAATACCCTCCCGGGGCTTTTCAGATGCCGTTGCCGTACTCAGCACAGTGGTA
>CALWLO010000241.1 GCA_944381545.1 uncultured Acetatifactor sp.
TCGTCAGTTTGGCATTGCGGTAGCCTGCCGCAGCCTTGGCGCCGAAGATAAAGGTTCTGGGATAGAACTCCATATCCGGGTGTTCCTTAATCTCGTTATACAGATACATCACATGCAGAATATTCAGCAGCTGTCTCTTATACTCATGCAGACGCTTCACCTGTACGTCAAAGATAGAACAGGGATCCACTTCCACACCGTTATGCTCCAGAATATATTTTGCCAGACGCACCTTATTCTGATATTTGATATTCATGAACTCCTGCTGTGCCGCAGCATCCTCCGCATAGCTCTTCAGGCGGCTGATCCGGGGCAGATCCGTGATCCACTCATTACCGACATGCTCCGTAACCCAGTCTGCCAGCAGCGGATTACCGTGGAGCAGAAAACGTCTCTGGGTAATGCCGTTGGTCTTGTTGTTGAAGCGCTCCGGATACATCTCATAGAAATCCTTTAGCTCCTGCTTTTTCAGGATCTCGGTATGCAGCCTTGCCACACCGTTGACAGAATATCCGGATACAATAGCCAGATGAGCCATCTTTATCTGTCCATCGTAAAGAATCGCCATCTTCTTAATCTTATCCTGCACGTTTACGCCGGGTACATGATGATATTTGTTCTCGATTTCAATAATAAATCTGCGGTCGATTTCCTTCACAATCTGATAGATACGGGGCAGCAGCCGGGAGAACAGTTCGACGGGCCATTTCTCCAACGCTTCAGCCATAATGGTGTGATTGGTGTATGCGCAGGTTTTGGTGGTTACCTCCCAGGCCTCTTCCCAGGTCAGATAATACTCATCCATCAGAATACGCATCAGCTCCGCAATCGCCACAGTGGGGTGGGTATCGTTCAGCTGGAAAGTCACTTTCTCATAGAATCTGCGAATATCCGTATGCGTGCGCATATACTTGGCCACAGCCTCCTGCACGGAAGCGGAGATAAAGAAGTACTGCTGTTTTAAACGCAGCTCCTTGCCCGCATAGTGGTTGTCGTTAGGATAGAGCACCTCTACAATATTTCTGGCCAGATTCTCCTGCTCCACGGCTTTCTGATAATCGCCCTTGTCAAAGGAGTCCAGCTGGAAGCATTCTACCGGCTCCGCATCCCAGATCCGCAGGGTATTGACAATATGGTTGCCATAACCGACGATGGGCAGATCATAGGGTACCGCATAGACGGACTGGTAACCCTCCTGTTCGAAATGCTCCCGTCCGTTTTCATCACGGCTCACGGTGACATAACCGCCGAACTTCACTTCCTTTTTGTACTCCGGCCGGCGCAGCTCAAAGGGATTACCGTCTGCCAGCCAGTTATCCGGCACCTCTACCTGGTAACCGTCCCGGATCTGCTGCTTGAACATACCAAAGCGGTAGCGGATACCGCAGCCATATGCCGGATACCCCAGAGTAGCCAGGGAATCCAGGAAGCAGGCTGCCAAACGCCCCAGACCGCCATTGCCCAGCGCTGCATCAGGTTCCTGATCCTCAATCAGGTTCAGATCCAGCCCCATCTCCTCCATGGCCTCCTTGACCTCCTTGTAGGCCATCATATTGATCAGGTTATTGCCCAGGGCGCGGCCCATGAGGAACTCCATGGACAGATAATATACCATCTTGGGATCTTCCTTCTCATAAGCCTTCTGGGTAGCCATCCAGTCTTCCACGATATGCTCCTTAACCGCATAGGATACCGCCTGAAAGATCTGCTGTGGGGTAGCCTCATCCAGATTCTTGCGATATAAGGTCTTTACATTATACTGAACACTTTTCTTAAAAAGCTCTTTGTCAAATTTATACTGCTTTTTTACAGCGGTACTATTCTCACTCATTCTCCTTCTCCTCTCCGCAGCCATTTCCGAAACCGTCTCCGAACAGATATATTATAGCAAAGAAACACTGCAGTGCCAACCGTTTTATCAGAAATAAATGCCCTTATATCTTTTCCACACTGATGGTTACTGCCTCTCCGTTCACGTTCCACTCCCTGGATACTCCATAGGAAACGTCCTCGCTCAGTTCCTCCGCCAGTACCTTGCTGCAGATGGCCTCCCGGTTCTTCTCGGCAACAGCATAGAGCTTTGGATTGCCGCTTAAGGATACCCGAATGTGATCTATCACCTCAAAATCTGCCTCCTTACGCATGGTCTGGATCTTGCTGATGATCTCGTAGACAAAGCCTTCTTCGATCAGGGCCTCGTTCAGGTTGGTATCCAGTACCACGGTCATCCGGTTATCCTCCTGGGAAACATAACCGGCTTTCTGGGTCATACTGATCAGCAGATCCTCCCTGGTCAGTTCCACCGGCGTGCCCTCTACGTCAAACTTCAGACTGCCGTTTGCATTCAGCTCATCCATGGCCGCATTGCCGTCCAATGCCCCCAGGGTCTTCTGAATCCCGCCTAACTGCTTGCCGTACTTAGGGCCTACGGTTCTCAGCTGGGGCTTGAAGCTGTAAGAGGTAAAGTCACGCACATCATCAGTAAAGATCACTTCCTTCACATTCAGCTCGTCCTTAATGATATCCGTATAGAAAGGATCCAGCCGGAAATCCGCCTTGATATACATCCTGCCGACGGGCTGGCGGTTCTTGATCGCCGCATCGTTACGACAGGCGCGTCCCATCACCACCGCATCCAGCACATCCTCCATGGACTTCTCCAGCTCCTTGTCAATCATCTCGGCATGTACTTGGGGAAAGTCGCACAGATGAATACTCTCCGGTGCGTCCTTGTCAATGCTGCGCACCAGATTCTGGTAGATTTCCTCCGTCATGAATGGGATCATGGGAGCAGCGGCCTTACAGATGGTTACCAGCGCCGTATACAGGGTCATATAGGCATTGATCTTGTCCTGCTCCATGCCTTTGGCCCAGAAACGCTCACGGCTGCGGCGCACATACCAGTTGCTCATCTCATCCACAAACTCTTCCAGCGCCTTGGCAGCTTCCGGGATCCGGTAATGCTCCAGATTCTCGTCCACTTCTCCTACAACGGTATTCAGCTTAGACAGCAGCCACTTATCCATTACGGGCAGCCCGTCATATTCCAGGGTATATTTTGTAGCATCGAAATTGTCAATGTCCGCATACAGGATAAAGAAAGCATAGGTGTTCCACAGCGTCCCCATAAACTTTCTCTGTCCCTCCTGCACGATCTTGCCGGAGAAACGCTTGGGCAGCCAGGGTGCGGAGCTGGTATAGAAATACCACCGGATGGCATCGGCTCCGTACTGTGCCAGAGCCTCAAAGGGATCCACGGCATTGCCCTTACTCTTGCTCATTTTCTGCCCGTTCTCATCCTGTACATGGC
>CALWLO010000242.1 GCA_944381545.1 uncultured Acetatifactor sp.
TTCATTTGGAGTTCATTTGCTGATGCAAATTAACTTCTAGAATTTTCAGGGTTGCATTGCTGTTTATTTGTCAAAGAACGTTCCGATAGTTACTACTATCGAACGGAGAAGGAGGGATTTGAACCCTCGCGCCGCTATTAACGACCTGCACCCTTTCCAGGGGTGTCCCTTCAACCACTTGGGTACTTCTCCAGGTAAGTTGACTTATCGTCATCCATATAAATATCAGGCGGAGACAATCCCTTATCTCCTAACGGAGAGAGTGGGATTCGAACCCACGCGCCCTTACGGACAAACGGTTTTCAAGACCGCCTCGTTATGACCACTTCGATATCTCTCCAAGTGTCCCGTTTTCTCAACGGCAAAAACTATAATAACAAAAAAGGCCAACACTGTCAACAATTTTTTTTAAGAATTTTCGATATTTTCGAAATGGATAACAATTAAAACTCTATAATAAAATTTCCATAGATACCGCCTAATTTCCGTAGCTCTCTGGCAATCAAACTGCCATACAGCACTGCGCCTTCATAACGCAGATGCGTATTGTCCTGGGATCTCTCCGGATGCTCCGCATAAGTCCCTTCCTCGAAAAACATATACCACTTTCTGCTCTCCAGTTCTCCTGCCATGGACAGCATTTCCCGGCTCATGCGGTACAGATCCACCAAGGGAACCTGACAGTTTTTCGCAGTCTGTTTCATACCTGCCGCATAATCGCCGTGAAAACCGGGCTCCAAATTCCCCCTCTCATCAAAACATCTTCTCTCCAACGGAGTGATCAGTACAGGATATGCCCCATGTTCACGAGCAACTCGTATAAACTGCTCCAGATTCTCTATAAAAGAAGAAAAGGGCTCTGTGTACCGGGTAGGATCTTCATGCTTCTCGTCATTATGCCCAAACTGGATAAAAAGCAAGTCGCCCTGGTCAATCCGCTCCCCGATCGCCCATAATCTTCCTTCCTCTATAAAGCTTTTTGTGCTGCGCCCGTTTTTCGCATGATTCTCTACCCGATATCCCTCCTTTAGAAAAAGGGGAAATACCTGACCGATACCGCATTGGGGATAAGTGGTATAATCATTAGTCTGTACCGTGGAATCCCCAGCCCAGAATATAGTATTCATGTATTGCGCTCCCTGTCATCATTCATTTATTGGGGTAATTGCCAAACACAGTGACTATGCCGGTATCGCCTGGCACATTGTATCATCCAACACAGGCATGCTCTTGTTTCGTGAAAAACGCAGCAGTGCTATTTTCGAAAACACCTGTCTAAGCACTGGCGTTTTGGGGGAGCTTGCATATGGAAGAATACAAAAAATCTCACAGCCTTTTCCCCGACTGTGAGACTTTCCAACCACGTTCACTGGTTTATAACCCTTGCAAATACCTCATACGCTATTCCTTAACTGCACCTACATTAACGCCCTGAACAAAATAATCCTGGCAGAAAGGATAAAGGATCATGAAAGGAATAATCGCCACGATGATCGCTGCATTCTGGATCGTGTTGGTGGACAGGGATCCGTCATCTGTAGGAAGATCATTATCCATAACCATTGCACGCAGCTTCATCTGGAAGTTGAACAGCTTATTATCGGTAATATAGATCTTGAAGTTGGTATAGTCATTCCAGTAAGCAACGGCAAACATCAGTCCGATTGCCGCCAACGCAGCCTTGGACAGAGGCAGCACAATTTTAATAAAAATCCCCATAGGACTGCAGCCGTCCAGTTTTGCCGACTCAAACAGCGAAGTCGGAATTCCTTCAAAGAAGTTTCTCATCAAAACCAGATTATACACATTGATACCCAAGGGCAGAATAACCGACCATAGAGTATTGGTCAGATGCAGATCCATCATCACCACATATGTAGGAATCATACCGCCGTTGAACAGCATGGTAAACAATAGTATCCAGGAAAACAGGTTACGTCCCGGCATATCCCACTGAATTAGCACATAGGCTCCCAGAGTGGACAAAATCAATCCTACAAGCGTACCGACAAGAGTCACTGCGATGGAGATGAAGAACGGTCTGTACAGATCCGCACGGGAAATAATCATTTCATAAGCGCCAAGCGTGAATTTAGCAGGCCATAATCTCATACCATATCCGGCCGCTGCGTCCAATGAGTCCACCAATACCTTCCAAATCGGAATCAGAATGATAATGGAGATCAGTATGAACAGGATTGTATTGACAATACTGAAGGGAGTAATCTTTTTTTTCGGCTTTTTATATACAGCTCTCTTTGTTGCATCTTCCATTGTTCTTCCCTCCTTTACACAATTCCACGTCCGCGGACTTTCTTGCTGGCTTTATTACAGATCAGGACAAGTGCACAACCCACCAGCGACCTGAATAGGCCTACCGCTGTCGTATATCCATAGTTGGCGGCGCCGCTGCTGAAGGACTGCCTGTATATATAGGTCTGCAGTACATCCGACACATCATAAACAGAAGGATTATACATAACAAATACGGACTCAAACAGGTTCATAACCTTAGCCAGGTTCAGGATAAACACGGTAATAATCGTATTCGCCAGAGCAGGCATCGTGATATAGCGCATCCGGTTAAAACGATTGGCACCGTCAATCTGCGCCGCCTCATACAGATCCGGACTGATACCGGACAAGGTAGCCAGGAACAGAATCGTTCCCCAACCGGTATCCTTCCAGAGATTTACCATGTAATATACTCCTCTCCAGGTTCCTTCAGATGTCAGGAACTCGATGGGCTTACTGATCAGTCCAATATTCATCAGCAGCTGATTCAGCATACCGGAATCGGAAGCAGACAGCATCATCTTGAAAATAGATGCAACTACTACCCATGACATGAAATGGGGCAGATAGATAATGGTCTGCACTGTCTTCTTAAAGTGAATCTGTCTCATTTCATTTAACAGCAGGGAAATAACTACCGCCATAAATGTATTCAATACCAGCTTCATAATGGACAGCACCAAAGTGTTACTAAACGCCGCCATGAAATGCTTGCTGGACAGTTTGGAAAGCGGCGACAATCCAAACATATCCACAAATTGCTTAATACCAACATATGTCGGTTCCTGACCGGAAATATAGTCCGTAAACGCATAGCGCAGTCCCGCCATAGGCAGATAATTAAAGATAATCACAAAGATCAATACCGGCAGGAACATCACGTAAAAGCCTCTGTAAATATAGATTCTCTGCCAGATAGTCTTGTTACCGGTATACTGATAATCCAGTTCCCCGTTTTTTTTTTTTTTTTCCGCCGCATTCTTATTGAC
>CALWLO010000243.1 GCA_944381545.1 uncultured Acetatifactor sp.
AATAGCTCCAATAGAGCGATATCACGGAAATAAATTCCCAAATGAGGCAGGTGATTATATTGGCAGGGGAAAAAGAACGGCATATTCCGCAGCGGCAAACGATTATAGACAGAACTGTTCGATACATGAAAGAGCTGGGAACATATAAAGTGCAGTACAAGCAGGTGATAGAGATTTATGCTGATATGATCTACCAGTATAATTTCCTGTCGAGGGAATTTGAAAAAAGCGGATTTTCTGTCACTGCGCAGACCGAGAGAAGCGGGGGTAAAAAAAGCCCTATTCTCGTGAGCCTGGAAAACCTGAGAAAAGACATCGGGACATATTCCGACAAACTGATGCTGAACGCTAAAACCTACAATGCTGAGATCGAAAAGCCAGAAGAACAGAAATCAGCTTTCGCGGAGCTGATGGAGAGAAGGAAAGGTTAGTGGATTTAAGCCATATAACATCGGAACATTTTAAAACAGCGTGTAGGTATGCGGAGGACATTGTAAAAAGAAAATATCCTGCGAACGTCGATAGAGTATTGGCGTGCAGGAGATTTTTAAACGATCTGGAGCGTGATGATCTGGATTTCAGGCAAAATGATTTCGATTTTGCAATCGATTATATCCAGACCTGCATCAAGCATTATAAAGGTGAAGACATTGAAGGACGGCCGCTTAAAGGCCATCCGATGATTTTGACAGAGTGGCAGATTTTTGTAGTTGTAAATTTATTTGGATTTTTTGAAAAGGGAACTGACATAAGACGCTTTAATGAAGCTCTTATTTTTTTGCCGCGAAAACAGGGAAAGACTTCTTTTTCAGCAGCATTGGCAGAAGTGAAAAGCGTAATGGATTGCGCATCGGGAGCAGAGACTTACATTGTTGCCAATTCATTGAAGCAGACTCAGGAGTCATTCGCATTTCTGGCTTACAATATTCGGGAGAAAAAGAAAGATTTTAAGAAGCTTCGAGTTCTTGATAATAATCAAGAGCATAGCATCAGGATTGATTTTGGAGCGGGAACGGCAGAGATGTATGCAATTGCAAACCAGGAGGATAAACTGGACTCCCTGAACTGTAATTGCCTGATTCTTGACGAACTTCATTCATGGAGGCGCGCCGGTTCAAAAAAATATATTTTGATGAAGAATGCTATGAAAACATACAGAAATAAATTGCTGATTGGCATTTCAACGGCCGGAGATATTCCGGATGGATTCCTGGCAAACAGAATCAAGACTCTTCACAAGGTATTGATCGGGGAAATCAAAGACCGCGCCTATGATTCGTATTTCATTTTTATCTGCTGTGCTGACCAGGACGAAGAAGGAAATTTTCTGAATGCAGACGGGGAAGTGGTGGAGTTTGATGATCCGTCATTACTGGAAATGTCACAGCCATCTCTTGGGACTACGGTGACATTGCAGAGCCTTATGGATGACGCTGCGCAAGCGAGGAATGAGCCGCAGCTCCGCATGGAATTTTACAATAAGACCCTGAACGTATTCACAAGCGATCTCAGAGCTTATTTTGACATAGATGAATTCCGGGCGTCGGACGCAAAATATAACTGGACGCTTGAAGAGCTGGCAAAGCTGCCGATCAAATGGTACGGAGGCGCAGACCTGTCAAAAATGCATGATTTGACAGCAGGATCATTATACGGAAATTATAAGGGAATAGATATCTGCATTACACATGCTTTCTTTCCGAGAGTTGCCGCCAGAATAAAGGCGGAAGAAGACCAGATCCCGCTGTTTTGGTGGGAAGAACAGGGATGGCTTACCATGTCGAATACAAAAACTGTTTTGTATGATGACGTTGTGAACTGGTTTATTGCCATGCGGTCAATGGGGTTCAAAATCAAGCTAGTTGGATTTGACAAGCGTTTTGGGCGTGAATTTTTCATGAAAATGAAGAAGGCACATTTTAAAATTGAAGATCAGCCACAGTATTATTATGTGAAATCAGAGGGATTCAGGCGGATTGAATTCAAGGCAAAGAATAAACAATTTTATTACCTTCATTCTGCCGCCTATGAATATTGCGTGCAGAATGTAAGAGCAATTGAAAAAACAGACGATATGATCCAATACGAAAAAGTGGACGGAGACGGAGGACATGAAAGGATAGACCTTTTTGACGCCTCTGTTTTTTCTTGCTGTAAAATGCTGGCCGATACTGAAAAACAATCGACCTATGAAGGGTGGTTTAACAATGGGTAAAAAAAAGAAAAAAAGCAAACAGGCGGCAAGAGATAAGCCGATCACCAGATCCATAGCATTTTTGAATGGATATGACTGGGGGAGTCTGAAATGTCTGGGCTACACCAGACTGTCAGACAACCCTGAAATCATTGCCGCAGTGGATACGATAGCCCGGCTAATCGGGAGTATGACAATCCGACTGATGGAAAACACGGACGATGGAGACATCCGCGTGAAAAATGAACTGAGCCGGAAGATTGATATAAACCCGTACTCAAAAATGACACGATCCAATTTTGTTTATTGGATCGTAAAAACCATGATCCTGGACGGAAATGGGAATTGCGTTGTCTGGCCCGAGACCGTGGGCGGGATCATCCGGGATTTAAAGCCGGTTCCTCCAGGGATGGTGTCATTTATCCCGGAGGGTCTATGGGATTATCGTGTAGCAATCGAGGGAAGAGAGTATGAGCCCTCCGATGTGCTGCATTTTGTTTTAAATCCTGACAGCTATTATGCCTGGAAAGGGTGCGGATATTATGTAGCACTGGCGGACGTGGCGAACAATCTGAAACAGGCGGCTTCGACGGAAAAAGGATTTATGAGTTCGGAGTATAAACCAAGCCTGATTATCAAAATAGATGCAAGTATTGACGAATTTTCTACGCCACAGGGAAGACGAAAACTGATTGACCAGTACATCGAAACATCCAGAGCGGGAGAACCGTGGGTGATACCATCAGAGCAGTTCGAGGTTGAGCAGGTCAAACCTCTGACGTTATCAGACCTGGCTCTTGCGGATTTTGTAACGCTGGATAAAAAGACGGTGGCCGCTGTTTTGGGCGTGCCGCCTTTTGTTTTGGGTGTCGGAGATTTTAAACGGGATGAATGGAACAATTTCATTAATACAAAAATCATGCCGATTGCCAGAATTATCGAGCAGGAAATGACGAAAAAGTTAATCTACGGTCCGAACTGGTTTTTTCAGTTTAATTCCTGGAGCCTGTACAGTTATTCCGTCACAGAGCTGGTAAAAGAAAAAAAAAATATGGTGGACCGTATGGCACTGCGGCGGAATGAATGGC
>CALWLO010000244.1 GCA_944381545.1 uncultured Acetatifactor sp.
ACCTATCATCCCTCCTACGAGGAGGCGGGAGGCGTCCCGGCCATCTCGGAGATCAAGTTCTCCCTGATCAGCAACCGGGGCTGCTTTGGAGGCTGCAGCTTTTGCGCCCTGACCTTTCACCAGGGCAGAACCATCCAGGTCAGAAGTCACGAATCCATTCTGGAGGAGGCAAAGCTTCTGATTCGGGATCCGGATTTCAAGGGCTATATTCATGATGTAGGCGGCCCCACCGCCAATTTCCGCCAGCCCTCCTGCGCCAAGCAGATGACCCATGGGGTTTGCAAAAATAAACAGTGTCTTTTCCCCAAGCCCTGCGCCAATCTCCGGGTGGATCACAGTGATTATCTGGAGCTGCTGCGCAAGCTCCGCAGCCTGGAGGGAGTGAAGAAGGTCTTTGTCCGTTCGGGAATCCGTTTCGATTATCTGATGGCGGATTCGGACGACACCTTTTTCCGGGAACTGGTGGAGCATCATATCAGCGGCCAGTTGAAGGTGGCGCCGGAGCATATTTCCGATGCCGTGCTGCAGCGGATGGGAAAGCCGGAAAATGCCGTATATGAGCGTTTTGTAACCAAATATCAGAAGCTGAACCGGGAATTGGGAAAAAATCAGTTCCTGGTGCCTTATCTAATGTCCTCCCATCCCGGTTCCACCCTGAAGGAGGCCATAGAACTGGCGGAATATCTGCGGGATCTGGGTTATATGCCCGAACAGGTGCAGGATTTTTATCCAACTCCCTCCACCATATCCACGGTGATGTATTATACGGGGCTGGATCCCCGGGATCTAAAGCCTGTGTATGTGTGCCGCAATCCCCATGAAAAAGCCATGCAACGGGCGCTGATTCAGTACCGCAATCCCCAAAACTATGATCTGGTATATGAGGCGCTGACTCAGGCGGGACGGACGGATCTGATCGGCTTTGACAGGAAGTGCCTGATCCGCCCCCGGAAAGGGAGGAATTTTTCCGCAACAGCAGAGCGGAGAGCTTCGGATCATAATGAACGCAAAACTGGCAGGAAGAAGAAAACCATCCGGAATATCCACAAAAAAAAGGACAAATAACAGGAAAGGAAATCAGACTATGGCGAAAAGTATCGTGATTATTACAGGGGCATCCTCGGGCATCGGCATGGAATTCGCTTTGCAAATCGATGCACATCTGCGCAAGACCGACGAGATCTGGCTGATTGCCAGGAACAGACAGAAGCTGAAGACCTTAGCGTCACAAATGCGCAACAATGCCCGCATTCTTACCATGGATATCACCGTTGGCGCTCAGATTGACAGGCTCCGGGATATGCTGGCGGAAGAACACTGCCGGATCAGAATGCTGGTAAACAGTGCTGGTTACGGTATCATTGGAGATGTGGCGGAGCTCAGACTTCAGGAACAGACAGGCATGGTGCAGCTGAACTGTGAGGCGCTCACGGCCGTGACCAGATGCTGCCTGCCGTATATGAGCAGAGGGTCCCGGATCATCCAGATGGCCTCCAGCGCTGCCTTTGTGGCCCAGCCGGGCTTTGCCGTCTATGCGGCAACCAAGGCCTACGTGGACAGCTTTTCCCTGGCTCTGCGGCAGGAACTGAAGGAGCGGAAAATCTATGTGACCAGCGTGTGCCCCGGTCCTGTGGATACCCCATTCTTTGACATGGCGGAAAAACACGGCTCCACCTTATCCGTCAAGAAGCTGACCCTGGTCTCCCCGGAGCAGGTGGTTCAGAAAGCCCTGCGGGATTCGTGCCATAAGCGCACCCGGTCGGTCTGCAGCCTGCCCATACAGGCATTTGAAGCTTTATGCAAGGTACTTCCTCATACGCTGATAACGGCTGTGATACGGTGGCTGCAGGGATAAGCCAATCTGTCAGAAGCTGCAGAAAGGAAAGGAATAAATCAATGCAAGGGATAAAAAAGATCCTCCGGATATTTTCTTCCGCAGGATATAAGGGGAGCAGGGATTATCTTCGTATTCAGAAAAGATATGAGATCCTGCGGACAGTATTGTATTTTGGGATTTCTCTGAGCCTGTTTGCGGCAGGCTATATCACCACAGGGGATCGATTAAATTTGTTAACTGTAGTGGCGGTGCTGGGCTGTCTGCCTGCCAGCAAAAGCGCAGTAAATATGATCATGTTCCTGCGATATAAGGGGCTCAGCCAGGAGGCTGCTGCGCAGCTTGCCGATGCTGAAGGGGATCTGGTCTGCTTGTATGATATGGTATTTACCTCCTACGCCCATACCTTTGTGGTGGGGCATATGGTCATAAAGGGAAATACCATCTGCGGGTATAGTGAAAGTAAAGATTTCCCGGAAAAGGAATTTCAGACCCACCTGGATTCCCTGTTAAGGGCGGAAAATTACAAAAATGTTTCCATAAAGATTTTTACGGATCTGGGGAAATATACAGAACGGCTGAAACAGCTCCGGGGACTGGAAACAGAGGAAAGCAATACGGCAGGTATCGTACAGACGCTGAAATCCATAGTGCTGTAAGAAAGATACAGGGGGATTACCCATGGTAACTTTGAAAATTGCAGAGAATCACGCAGGGCAGCGGCTGGACAAATTTCTGGGAAAATATCTGCCCGGTGCGCCTGCCGGTTTCTTTTATAAGATGCTGCGCAAGAAAAACATTACACTGAACGGAAAAAAGGCAGAGGGCCGGGAAATCCTGCAGCTGCAGGATCAGGTGACCCTGTGGCTGTCAGAAGAAACCATTCTGAAATTCGGCGGCTATCTGCCGGATCAGGATAAAGTCCCTGCCGCCGGATTATATCATCGGGCCTATCAGCAGCTTCGGGGCATCGGCATAATTTATGAGGATCGCCATGTGCTGATTTTGAACAAACCCGCAGGGGTACTGACCCAGCAGGCAAAGGAGGGGGATCTCAGCCTCAATGAATGGATGATCGGCTATCTGTTAAACAGCGGCGTCTTGCAGCCGGAGGAACTTCGGCTGTTCCGCCCTTCGGTATGCAACCGGCTGGACCGCAACACCAGCGGCCTGGTGCTCTGCAGCAAATCACTGGCCGGAAGCCAGGCTCTCAGTGAACTGATCCGCAGCCGGTCAGTGCGCAAATTCTACCGAACCGTCTGCGTAGGAAGGATACAGGAATATCAGCAGATACATGCTTATCTGCGGAAGGATTCACGAACCAATCAGGTAATGGTCTACAAACAGGGGCCCGGTGAAGGGATTGATACAGCCTGTCTGCCCCTGGGCTGTTATACCCTTTTTCCGGAAATCCTG
>CALWLO010000245.1 GCA_944381545.1 uncultured Acetatifactor sp.
GCTGATGGGAGCGGCGTATTTCCTGGTGCTGGTGCTGATCTCTCTGGCGGTAAACCGTCAGTTGGGTGGGCTGACGAATTCCTTCCTGACCACATTGGTGCTTTGCAGCGGGGGAGGAATGCTTGGCGGTATGCTTAGTTGAAAAAAAAGTAAAAAACTCTTTTACAATTCATAAAGATATGATATAATACACTATATTTATGAGCTCTGCGTCAAGTGCAGAGGTATGACAATAGGAGGCTATATTTATGAAGCACATTAAAACGTTAACAACCAGAGACTTAAAGGAATCCATGAAGAAGGGCGGCTGCGGCGAATGCCAGACTTCCTGCCAGTCTGCATGTAAGACATCCTGTACAGTTGGTAATCAGAGCTGTGAGAAAATCAAATAAGTCAGCAGCAGGCATCACTTCACTGACATAAGCAGGCGGCCTCGGAGTGCAAACGCATTTCGAGGCTGCTTAGGTTGAAAATCGAAAGGATAAATAATCGTGATACACCAGTATAAAAATAACGGCTACAACATTGTAATGGATGTGAACAGCGGTTCCATCCATGTGGTAGACGAGATCGTATATGATATGATTTCTCTGGTAGAGCCCTTGGTAAATGAGGGGATTAAAGATGCGGATACCATCAGGGCGGCAGTTCTGAGCCTGACAGATGCCAGATACAGCCCTGCGGAGGTGGAAGAGGCTCTGGCGGAGGTGTTGGAGCTGAAAGAAGCCGGGCAGTTATTCGCACCGGATATTTATGAAAATTATGTATTTGACTTTAAAAACCGTCAGACCGTGGTGAAAGCGCTTTGCCTGCATATTGCCCATGACTGTAATCTGGCCTGCCGCTATTGCTTTGCGCAGGAGGGGGAATACCATGGCAGACGGGCGCTGATGAGCTTTGAGGTGGGAAAAAAGGCGCTGGACTTCCTGGTAGCCAATTCCGGGAACCGGATGAATCTGGAGGTGGACTTTTTCGGAGGCGAACCCTTGATGAACTGGCAGGTGGTGAAGGATCTGGTAGCCTATGGACGCAGTCTGGAAGAACCGAACCATAAAAAGTTCCGTTTTACCCTGACTACCAACGGCGTGCTGCTGGATGATGAGATTCTGGAATTTGCCAACAGGGAAATGGCCAATGTAGTATGCAGTATTGATGGCCGCAAAGAGGTCAATGATAAGATGAGGCCTTTCCGGGGAGGACAGGGAAGCTATGATCTGATCGTGCCGAAGTTCCAAAAGGTTGCAGAGACCAGAAACCAGATGAACTATTATGTCAGAGGTACTTTCACCCACCATAACCTGGACTTCGCAGAGGATGTAAAGCATCTGGCGGATCTGGGCTTTCAGCAGATTTCGGTGGAACCGGTGGTGGCACAGCCGGAGGATGATTATGCGATCCGGCAGGAGGATCTGCCCCGGCTGATGGAGGAGTACGATAAGCTGGCGCTGGAGCTGTTAAAGCGCAGAAAAGAAGGAAGGGGCTTTCATTTTTTTCACTTTATGATAGATCTGCAGGGAGGCCCCTGCGTGGCCAAGCGTCTTTCCGGATGCGGCTCCGGCACGGAGTATCTGGCGGTAACCCCCTGGGGAGACTTTTATCCCTGCCATCAGTTTGTAGGACAGGAGAAGTTCCTTCTGGGCAATGTGGAGGAGGGCATCACCAATACGGCTGTCAGGGACGGGTTTAAGTGCTGTAATGTCTATGCAAAGGAAAAGTGCAGGAAATGCTTTGCCAAGTTCTACTGCAGCGGAGGCTGCGCAGCCAATGCGTACAATTTCAGCGGAGATATCAACGGAGCTTATGATATCGGATGTGAGCTCCAGAGAAAACGGGTTGAGTGTGCGATTATGATAAAAGCGGCAGAAAGTGTTATGGAGGAAGCGGATCATGATAAAGAACATGACTAAGAGTAAAGCGATCGTCATCCTGATCGTTATGTTTTTAGCGCTGGCGGGTATCTCTTATATCGATATTGCCGGTGTGGACGCCAGCGGCAGGGGCAGTGCATCCGATATTAAGCTGGGGCTGGATCTGGCCGGCGGCGTCAGCATCACCTATCAGGTAGTGGGAGAGGAGGAGCCGGATCAGACGGACATGGCGGATACGATCTCAAAGCTGCAGCAGCGGGTGTGGAACTACAACACCGAGGCAGTGGTGTATCAGGAGGGGGCAGACCGTATCAACATTGAGATTCCCGGCGTATCCGACGCCAATGAGATCCTGCAGGAGCTGGGACGGCCCGGCGCTCTGTATTTTATCAAGCAGACAGGCTCCGATGGTACGGATAACTATTCTTACCAGATTGTACAGGGTGCGGACGGCAGCTATGAGTATGTGTGGAGTTTAAACCGCAGCCTGGAGGAGATCATAGCAGACGGCTGCGTGGTGCTGGAGGGCACTGACGTAGAGGATGCCTCTGCAGCAACTCGTTCCGACAGTATGCAGAATCAGCAGATTGTAGTGCTGCTGACCCTGACAGAGGAGGGTACAGCCAAATTTGAGGAGGCGACCAGAGAGGCCTATAACGGCGGTGTAAACAGTAAGACCATCGGTATTTATTATGACGGCAGTTTTGTCAGCGTGCCTACGGTAAGCGCCGTCATTACAGACGGTAATGCACAGATCAGCGGTTCTAACACATATGAGGAAGCAGAGAGACTGGCCTCCACCATCCGTATCGGCGGATTGAGCCTGGAGCTGGAGGAGCTGCATTCCAAGGTGGTAGGGGCGCAGCTGGGCGTGGATGCCATTGAGACAAGCCTGCTGGCCGGCGCCATCGGATTTGTGATCGTGATCGCAATTATGATCGGGGTATATTATATTGCCGGTCTTGCATCCTCCTTTGCCCTGGGTTTATATGTGGCGATGATCGTTCTGCTGCTGAATGGTTTTGATATGACGCTGACCCTGCCCGGTATTGCCGGTATTATCCTGTCCATCGGTATGGCAGTGGATGCCAATGTGATTATTTTTGCCCGGATCCGCGAAGAACTGGCCACCGGCAAAACCGTTAAGAGCGCCATGCAGATCGGGTTTGATAAGGCGCTGTCAGCTATCGTAGACGGCAATATTACCACGCTGATAGCTGCCGCAGTGCTGTGGCTGCTGGGGCCCGGTACGGTTAAGGGCTTTGCCCAGACGCTGGCGCTGGGTATCGTACTGTCCATGTTTACAGCGCTGTTTTTGACAAAGCTGATTATGAGCTCCCTGTATACGC
>CALWLO010000246.1 GCA_944381545.1 uncultured Acetatifactor sp.
AAACAATAAAAAATAAAAAAAAAAGAAAAAAAAAGAAAAAAAAAAAAAAAAACCTTAATACAGATAAACAAGCATCCCTTCGTAATTTTCCGGGAGTCATATACCACCTGGCTGATCTCCGGATCCATACTGCCCTGTATACACTCATAGTCAATTCGGCTCAGTAAATCTGTCAGTCTCATCGTCCATCTCCTTCTCTCCCTGGGGAACCCATCACTTTGATGCTGTTCCCTTTTCTACTATTACTATAAATGACAGTTTCTCATATGTAAATGATTTTTTCTGCCTGCTTCTGGGAAAAAAGTGCTTTTATACTGCAAAAGCTCCGGTATTGCTACCGAAGCTTTTGCTATTTTCTTATGAGGGGGGAGATAGTGAGTTCATCAACTATCTGATATATACTATACCGATGAAATGTGTCCAAAGTGTGTACAAATCATTAGAAAAAAATTAAATGAACCTAAACAAAAAAGAAATTCTGAATCAGCAGCTGCAGCTCCTCCCTGCCTCTGTACCGGTTGACCCCCAGCTGATACGTCACCGACATCTCATAATTACCGCCCACCGTAAAAAGCCTCTCCCCGCTGCCTGAGCCATATCTCTCCTCCAACCGGCTGCAGAAGTCCTCCAGATTCCCGAAAAACATCATTTCCCGCCGGACTGTCTCCGCCTCCACCGTCAGCCTCGCATACTGCCCTCTCGCACCGATCCGCCGTCCCCCGATAAGCCGCAGCCCTTTTTGGGCAAACAGCGGTCTGGGGTTCCCCACGCCATAGGGTTCTAACTTTTCCAGTTCCCGGGCCAAATCTATGGAAGCATAGGAGACAGGCATGGGCACATCAATATGTACCTGCACAGCAAAATCCTCCTGTTTCAGACGGCAGTCCGCATTCAGAGCCTGTCTGAGCGGCTCCACATCCTCCTCCTTCATGGAAAGCCCCGCTGCCATTTTATGTCCTCCGAACTTGGTAAAATACTGTTTTACCCGGGTCATGGCATCATACATGTGATAAGACTCAATGGAACGGCCGGAGCCCTTGATTCCTTCCTCCCCCTTTGTCAGCACAAACACAGGATGATGATACTTCTCCTTCAGCCGCCCGGCAATAATCCCTGCCAGGCTCTCATGTACCTGGGGCAAATATATCACCATCACCGGATCCGGCTCATTCCCCGAGGCCTCCAGCTGCCGTATGGCCGCCTCCACGCCCTGCAGCGTCATATTCTTCCGGCTGTCGTTTAACTCCTTCAGTTCCCGGGCAGCATTCATGGCTTCTGTCTGATCCCCGGCCTCCAGCAGCTGAAGCGCCCGCAACGCCGTATCCAGCCTTCCCGTGGCATTCAGACAGGGGCCCAGCACAAAGCCCAGATGATAGGCTGAGACACCCTCCGGATCCAGCCCGTTTACCTCCATCAGTGCCCGTAATCCCGGATTCCCGCAGCAGCCAAAGCATTTCAGCCCTTCCCGCACCAGGATCCGGTTCTCATCCTTCAGTTCCATCACATCACATACCGTCGCCATAGCCGCAAAGGGCAGCAGTGCTTTAAGCAGGCCGCTTTTTCCCTCAAATGCCATGCGTTCCCCCAGGGCCTGTACCAGCTTATAAGCCACCACAGCCCCGCAGATGTCCTTCCAGGGATAGCTGCAGCCCTCCTGCTTGGGATCGATCACCGCTTCAGCCTCAGGCAGCTGCTGGCGTCTTTGTCCGTCCTCCTCCGCATAAGGCACCTCATGATGGTCTGTCACCACCACCCGCATACCCAACTCTCCCGCCAGCGCAATCTGGGGCCCCGCTGCAATGCCATTGTCACAGGTAACAATCAGACCGATGCCATCCTTATGCGCTTCCTCGATCAACCCATCATTCAGTCCATAGCCATCCCGAATGCGGTGGGGAATAGCAGTATCCACCGCCGCTCCCATCTCCCGCAGGGCTCTGGTAAGCAGATAGGAGGAACATATGCCATCCACATCATAATCGCCAATAACTCTGATCTTAACCCCTTTTGCAATACACTCCACGATTACAGCCACCGCCTGCTCCATCCCCTTTAACAGCCATGGGCTGTAGCAGTCCTGCAGACCTCCCCGCAGAAACTTCTCTACCTCCTGGGGACTCGTAATATCCCGGTTTCGAATAATTCTTGCCAATACCGGGCTGATTCCAAACTGCTTAGACCAATCGTCAAAATCCGCCCTTTTCGCAGCTACCATCCACTTTTCCATTTTTGTTTTCTCCGGCAACTGTTACTTTTTCGCTTTATCCTTGGGCGGAAACTTCTTATGAAGCACATACCACATCGGGCTTGCCAGACAAACGGAGGAATAAGTACCGCACAGAATGCCCACCATCAACGGCAGCGCAAAATCCCGAATGCTGGTCACGCCCAGAATATACAGCACCGCCACCATTACAAAAGTAGTCAGGGAAGTAAATATACTTCTGGATAAGGTCTGGGTGATACTCTTGTTCAACACCTCCTCAATCGTATCTCCCTTCCCCATCACTGCCATATTTTCACGCACCCGGTCAAAGATCACGATGGTAGCATTGATGGAATAGCCCACGATGGTCAGGATGCAGGCGATAAAGGTATTGCCCACAGACACTCTTGCCACCGCATAGAAAGCCAGCACGATCAATACATCATGGGCCAGCGCAGCCACTCCGGATGTGCCGAAGCGGATATCGCTGAACCTGATCCGAATATAGATCAGCATACAAACCAGAGACACTGCCACAGCAATGAGCGTATCTCTGGTCATCTCATCACTGATGGTGGAGCTAATGGTCTCCGAGACGATTTCTGCCTCTTCTACTCCAAAGCGCTCCAAAAACATCTGATTCATGGCTTCTCTCTGCTCCCGGTCCAGCGAATCAGACTTGAATATCACCTCGTTGCTGTCCTGTACGGTCTGGATCTGCACGCCTCCGCCGGCAATTTCCTCTACATACGGAACAACCTCACTGTTGATCTCCTCCAAGCTTTTTCTCTCGGCAAAGGTTACCGTAGTAGCCGTACCACCCTTAAATTCCAGACTCAGGTTCAGAGCGTCGCCGGTAGTAGCCGTATATACCCCCATCACCACGAAGCCTGCCAGGATCAGCGCAGCCGATATTCCAAAGAAAAGCTTCCTGTGCCCCAAAATATTCAACGCTTTGCGCTCCTTAGCGATGCCATACCATTTGGCATCCTTAAGGCCCAGCGTATAC
>CALWLO010000247.1 GCA_944381545.1 uncultured Acetatifactor sp.
GTACGTCCTTATAGAAGTCTGCGAAAAGCTGTCCGGCGCCGAGTTCCGTCCATGGATATGCCTTATTGTCCTCAGGTCTAATCTTTTTCAGATATTCCTGTGGTGCACTAAACTGCTCCGGCGGGATATAGCCTTCCGCGCTGCTCATCTCACGACCGTATTTCTGAGCACTGCTACAGATAGCATCCAGCTCCCGCTGCTCCAGCGGCGGTACACACTTGGCCGCTTCTGCTTCGCCGTAACGTTTGATAAGCTGGCAAGCTTTTTTGTGCAGGGTTCCGTTACGACCGCCTGCCAGAATGAACAGCTTGTCCACTGTCTTCTTTCCTTTGAAATACATGATCTGCGGGTCCTCCACACCGAACAGGAAGCGACCTCCGTCCAGCGCGTTTGCGTCAAACTCAGGGAACTTCTTACGAATCTGCTTTTTCATTGCTACATAATGCTGCCTTCTCGCCACATACTGCCACCGCTTACCATGAGAATCCGGCATTGAGTACCATTGTTCGTATAGCGCTCATTGCTCGTTTCGGGCTGCTGTAGTCACGTATGCATTTTGGATCCGCTTTTCCATTGTGTTTTACAGAAACCAGCGTGTATGTTCCGCTAAACATCATTCGCACTTCGAGTGTAGCATCATCTTCTCTCCATTCTCTGTGATAGATGATTCTGTTTATGTCTCTGGTGCAGCCTGCTTCTGTAAAGCCGTTCTTTATGACCATCTGATTGAAGTCTCTTTTTGCCTGTTCGATTGTCATGTCGTTTTCCTCCTGCCGTTTTGGTAGGACAATTAAGCCAGAAAAAAGGGGCAATGTCCAGCCTTAAACGCGAGAATTAGCAATTAAAACACAAAAAGGCACCGCAACATTTCTGCTGCGATGCCTCGTGCAATTATGTCATTTTAGGGTCTGTGATGTCATCCAGGCTGATCATCACCTCCACCGCTAACCGCATGCCCAGCTTGAAGCCAAGCACGAACGATGCCATCTCATTCTTGTCGCCCAGCTCCAACGCACAGTCTTTGAATTTTTCAAAGGTCTCCTGCTGCGCCTGTGTCAGCGTCTGCACCAGATCATCCTCGTTGCGGGTCACCAGATTCAGCATGTGCGAATACGTACCGCCTTTGATGATGTCCCTATCCGACGGGCTGATGTTGCCGTAATACAGTTCCTCTATGATACTTCGCATGTCGCCACCTCCTTTGGCAGTGACACACAATACCAGAATTCAACGGGAATATCCAGATGAAAATCGGTTTGTTAGCAGTTAAGTAGCAATTTACATATGATCAGAAAGGATATCATCAATAACACTCACTTTCCAGATTCGTCCAAGTTGCGCATCGTTTCTCGTATCGCTATTAGCCCCAATACGCCCGGAATATATTCCAACAAATTTGGTCCAATGCCTGCTGATTTTTCTTTGCTGCTCATTAACTATGGTAGCTGGACGATCCTTATAAAAAACTACTGGAGAACCTGACATGCCTTCTTTTGTTGCCGTATCGGCGTAAAAGTATGGAAGTCCCTCCATATCAATCAAAGGTTCGCTGGCAACACTGCCTTTTTTCCATATAGGAACATATCCCGTTTGTTTAGCAAACGGAAATCCTATTATGTAAATTTCTGATGTTATTTCAATTTTCACATTCTCATTGAATGGTTCTTCTGCCGCATCTATAGCCATATAACAAAAATCCGGATTTTCAATAGGAAGTAACGCAACATCAACCATTCGATCATTTATGCTTTTTTCATACCACAAAGGTTCATCGTTTTCATCGTACAAATCTATATCAATGTATGAATTATCCTCATATTGTGCAGTTCCGTCGCCATTATCGCGAGGAACATAGACCCTCAACTTATTTGGAATAGCGGCATATTTGGTGTCGATTACTTCTTTTGTATCAGCATTTCGACCAGTTACTATATGCCAGTTAGTGACAAGAAACGTTTTGTTTTCTCGTTCAATAAAAAAACAAGTACCTGTAGATAACAGGGTTTCATTAAAAAATATTTCAACGCAGTATGATGTTTGTGAATAGGGATTAATTTCTACGATTTTATCTTCCAAAAGAATCACCCTCTTTCTTTTTTCTTAGCCCCCTTATGAATTCCTTATCTGCCGGACAGAACTCGTACTGCTCAACCTCACCGGGAGTAATCCATATCAGTGCATTATGCTCCTTCTTTTCAGGAACACCCGCTGCGATATTGCAAAGGTAAAAATGCAGGTGCACAATACGATCGGGATATGTGTATGTTATATCCGTCAGTTTTCGCTCCACGCTCAACGTAACGCCAAGTTCCTCCTGGCACTCACGTATGATGCACTGTTCGCCGGTTTCTCCAGTTTCGATGGAGAAAGGAGGGTTGGCTACGATATAGTCAAATCGGCGCAGCACAGTTTCATCCGATCCGTTTTCAAAGTACTGCGGATCAGAGAACGTGTTGCCTGCCTTGATGGTAGCAACCTTATTATGGAGTACTGCGTTCATGATAGCCAGACCGGCGGTGGTGGTATCCTTTTCCTGACCATAGCCGGACAGGTCGATCGGTGCCTCATTCAACGCACGAATAAGCAGAGAGCCGGAACCGCAAGCGGGATCGTAAATGGTGGCCGAAGGTCTGTCTTCTTCGGAAATACCAATCACTTTTGCGAGGATACGGGAGACCTCGGCAGGAGTATAAAACTGACCTTTACTCTTACCGCTTTCTGTCGCGAATTTACGCATCAAATATTCGTATGCGTCGCCAATAAGGTCGTCGTCTTCTGCACGGTTTTTGGAAAAATCCAATTCAGGACGGCGGAAAATCTCAATCAGCTTACTAAGCTTCTTGACCATTTCATCGCCCTTACCGAGCTTATCAGGATCGTTGAAAGAGACCTTGTCGATGACACCGCGCAAATTATTGGCTGCTGCCAACTTAGCGATAACCTTATTGATGCCTTCTCCGATGTTCTTCTTGCCGATCAGCTGGACCATATCGTCAAAGCTGCCACCTTCCGGCACTTCGACATCGGCATAGTCCTCACCCGTAAACTTGTCCGAAACATATTTCACGAATAGAAGGGTGAGAATATAATCTTTATATTGCGAGGCATCCATGCCGCCTCTTAACGCATCACAGCTCGCCCACAGGGAACTGTATAATTCACTTTTCTTTACTGCCATTTTCTTTTCCTCTTTCCGTTATTTCTTC
>CALWLO010000248.1 GCA_944381545.1 uncultured Acetatifactor sp.
GTACTGTTGGTCAGAAGCAGATCAGACTTATTTCCACGATACAGGCTATAACTATAATCACTGAACGGAAGCTCCACCTTTTCTCCCTCTGTGCCGGTATTCAGGTCATAGCTGCTGATATAGCGCTTGGTATAGTCTTCATCATATGTCACCAGCATCAGAGTTCCGTCTTCCTTAGTATAGATCAGATTCGTTCTTTCAAATAATGCGGAATCCAGCTCCCTGCGGCTGTCTTCTGCCCCTTCAGGAGCATACACCACTGCCTCATACTGATTGCCGCCCATAATCGCCAGCGCTTTACCTTCCCCGGCGTCCAGCAAATAATTGCACCAGGTATATTCCTCCCCGCTGTTGTCGGCAATCAGCTCTGACCACAGGAACTGGCCGTTCAGATCCCAACAGTTTAAATAATACCGTTCCTCATAGACATAGTTTTCCGGGTCGGAATAATCCTCATAGGTGCTGTTCTCCACCGCATAAACATAACCTCCGGAACTGATCAGGGTATTGTTGATCCAGCTGTTTGTCTCTTCCCGCTCTTGAGCAGCCAGTTCCACAAAGCTGCCCTCCGTGCCGTCCACATTGGAAATATAACAGCCAAAGGTATGATCCGCCATTCCCTGCTCATCATACTCATAGATATTTGCCAGGATATACAGCCTACCGTCCAGATAAGCCATGGAAGTGATATTGCTGTTTTCCATATCAAACGGCAGCTCCAGCTCTTGATAGGAATACACATTCTCCTTAGCCAGCTGACTGTTTTCATTACTGCTGCTCTCACCGCCGCAGGCTGTCAGGCCCAGAACTATGGCCCCAGACAGGATCAATGCCATCCCTTTTTTCCATAAATTCTTTTTCATAATACTTCCTCCCTCGCCCACCGGGCCTTCTATTGTTATTTCCTTTTTTGCCTTTTTTTCGTCTCTTTCTCTACAATTTTTTGCCGATGCCGTTCCTGTCTCCGCCGGCGGCGCTCCTCCCTGGCTTTCTCCCGGGGACTGTCCTCCAGCCAGGACTGCTCCTCCCTGCCCTTTTGGGCTCTGCGCTTTTCCCCCGCTCTCTGCAGCTTATCCTGCAGTCCCAGCAGTACCGTTCTGGCTGTCCAGGTCTTATTCTTCCAGCGGATGATAATCCAGATCAGCAGAAGAACAGACGGATAAATCAGAAACAGCAGCTGAAACAGTGTCATCAGCGTCAGGATATCTTCATAGCCTCTGGCCACATTCTCCCAATAGGGATAAATGATCGCCTTGCCGTTCATGGACCGGGTACCGAATTCCAGCAGAAGCTTCAGACGGTTCTCCAACCGGTACCGGGTACTGTTTTCCAGAATCTCCACTTCTCTCTCCTGGCTGCCCAGTTGTTCTTTTACATAGCTTAAAGCGAATTCCTTCACCGGATTGGGCATGACAATCTCATAATGATTGATGCCGCTGCAGCTTCCGTAAGTACTCAGCGTTTCATAGGATACATATACCCTGGTAGCGTCCAGTCCCGCCGCCTCATACAGCCTCCCCTTAGGTCTCTCCACCACCCCGATGACCATATGAGGATTCCCCCCGATATTTACCGTCATTCCGGCCACATCATTGGAACCGAAGAGCTGCCACGCCGCATCCTCATCCAGCACCACATAGTCCTTCATCAGATCATTGCCGGAAAAATAGGAGCCATTTAACAGCTGAAGCTGATGGAACAGGAAAAAATCGCCGCCGATTCCCAATGCATCTGCCTGGATGGAAACCTTATCGCTTGAGAGGGTAATCGAGCCATCCGCACTGTAAGCATCCGCCCAGAGCCTTGCGCCCGGATTAGAAGAAGACTGCTCTATGGAAGCCTCCATCAGTTTGCTGTCCAAAGAATGTTCAAAGCTTTCTATGGTATCCTGCGAGATCCCGGCAGCCGAGGAGAAAAAACAGCTGATCTGCGCAAAACCTCCCTCGCTGCTCCAGCGTTCGGCTGCCTGCTGCTGTGTCTGCCGGCCGGCAAGCAGGCTGATCACACCGGTCAATATCAGGAATATCCCTCCAGAGATCACTGCGGATAATCCCAGCTTTATCTGTCTGCCAGACAAAGATCTCAACCATTTCTTCATATTTTCCTCCATGTGCATATCGCAGATCTTACCTGCGATACCGCACCAATACGTATTTGGGTACTAATTATTGGCCAGCCGCACCTGTTTCCCTGCTTCTACCGGTTTGGTAGAAGTGGTAATCGCATACTCATAGCCATATAAGGCTCCGGATATCGCAGATCTGGTATCATCAGAAGCCAGCACCTCCACATCTACACGCACGGCAAAATACCGGGTGCCAATAGGCGAACTCTTTGATTCCACTATCAGGATAAACTTGCCGTTGGAATCCTCCCGGATCGCACTGTTAGGTACTGTCATATCATAATTGGCGCTCTTCTGTCCCACGGAGACACTCAGCGTCTGTCCTGCGATAACACTTTCTCCCGAGACATCAAAGGTCAAAAGCTTACTCTGTCCCGGATTATTGGGATCGGGCTTGATGCTGGCAAGCACCACACTGATATCGTCATACCTCCAGGCGTTGACCAGTTCCGCCGGGTCTCCCACGGACAGACGCTGCGCCTGCTGATTGGTCACGGAAAAACTCATGGTATAGCCCTTGCCCTCGGGCTGCATGGTAAATACAATACCGTCAGTGGGCGTTTCCAAACCGGATCTGACATTGACGGAGGTGATCGTACCGGAGATCGGTGCAGTAACCTCCGTACCCATAGCGTCCGCAGTCAGCCTGTTTACCTCCTCCTGCGCCTTGTTCACTGCCTCCTGAGCGTCTGTGATGGCATCCTTGGACGTGCTTAAGCCATAAGCATCGCCGATATTTTTGATCAGCTCGCTGTATTTCTCATTTTGCTCCGTCAGAGCGGCATCCTTTTGGGTCAGCACATCATTGGCTTTAGCCAGCTCCAGCTGGGCATTGGCTTTCTGCTGGTTCAGATTGGCAATCGTACCGGAAGTATCTCCCGATGCTTTCTTGGCATCCAGAGCTGCCTGGGCTGCATCCAGATTCTGCTGGGCCGTGCGCTGCTGGCTCTCCAGACTGATCACATTCTCATTGGCGGGCAGGCGCTGTGCTCTCAGGCTTTCCAGGATAGAAGAATCACCGCCGCTTACCGCAAGCACTTCCTCCTCCTGCTTA
>CALWLO010000249.1 GCA_944381545.1 uncultured Acetatifactor sp.
CCCGCATATCTTCCATAAAATCTGCAGGAAAATCCCCGTAGTCACTCTGTTCTCTGTTATGCATCAGACAGCAGGCCACTTGATGGTCTGCAATGACCCGGGCCATCAGCGGATCCCACTTCAGTCCCCAGATATCATTGACCAGATCTGCGCCGGCACGAATCCCTGCCTCTGCTACCTGGCTTTTATAGGTATCCAGTGAGATGGGTACCTCAAAACGTTCCTTTACCGCCTCAATATAGGGTATCACCCGCTCCAGTTCCTCCTGTGCCGGCATGCTGTAATCGTAGCCCGGTCTGGTAGACTCTCCGCCGATATCCAGGATATCCATCCCCTCTGCCAGCATCTCTTCCACATGCTTCAGCGCCCGATCCAGGCTGTTCCATTTCCCGCCGTCGGAAAAAGAATCCGGGGTCACATTGAGAATCCCCATGACATAAGTGTTCCGTTTTACGTCAAAATCCCTGCTTCCTATTTTCATTTTCCTGTCTTTCCTCCTATAACAAGACAATCCATATATGCAAGACACAGTATCGCCCGGCAAATCGTCCCTTATATGACAATCTCCAGATTCTTCCTGCCTTCCTTCCAGCTGCACTGCTCACTGGCCTTGCAGGAATAACAGGCCCTGCTTGCCTTGTCCGCCCGGTACAGAATGCCTGCCAGATCCGCTCTCTGCGCTGTCTCCCTGCTTCGATGCAAAGCAATAGCTTCCTCAATCCTGCTGATTTCCTCCGGAGTATAGCCACAGTCCTCCAATAGAGCCGGTGCAATCCGGGCGCTGGCAATTTCGTGGGGCGTTCCCTCTGCATACTGCTCATGCCGCCCTATATCGTGGAGCAGCGCCGCCCCATAGATGATATCCTGAGGAAGCTGCAAGCCCTCCTGCAGATTCAGAATCATGGCGATCCTGGCCACATCCAGAAAATGTCCCATATTGTGACGGCAGAAGATCCGCCCCTCTTCTGCCGCCTCATTTTTCTCCAAATGTTCCCTGAAAGCTTCATGCCGTAATATCCTGTTCACACGCTCCATCTGCTCCCGCCTTTCTACCCCGCAGCTTAGCACACTACAGGATTCTTCCGTGTTTCAGAGCCGCCCGGTTCATCTACAGCTGCATCATCCGGTACACCTGCTCCTGCAGCACCCGATCCTCCAGCGCCCCCCTCACTGCCACTGTCACTGTCCTGGTGCCGGGCTTTCTGATGCCCCGCATGGTCATGCACATATGCTCGGCTTCCAGTATTACCATAACTCCCTTGGGCTGCAGACCTCTCATAACGGCATCTGCAATCTGTCCTGTCATCTGCTCCTGTATCTGAGGCCTGCGGGCATATACCTCCACCGTCCGCGCCAGCTTGCTTAAGCCCACCACCCTGCCATCCGGCAGATAGGCAATATGTGCCTTGCCATAAAACGGCATCAGATGATGTTCACAGGTGGAATAAAAGGTGATATCCTTTTCCAGCACCAGTCCATTCTGTTGTGTGGAAAATACCTTACTCAGATGCTCTCCCGCATCCTCCTCCATTCCTCCGAAGATTTCCTGACACATGCGGGCCACCCGATCCGGTGTATCCACAAGCCCTTCCCGGGTGAGATCCTCTCCGATCCCTTCCAGCAGCAGCCGCACCCCCTGTTTTATCTTTTCCTGATCTATCATATCTCATCAGTCCTTCCCATTATCAGTCTCTTATCTGTGTTTCCCCTTTTTCTCCCGCTCTTCCATGATCTCCATGAGCCGACCCAGATAGGACAGGGAACCAAAAGCCAGAATCACATCTTCCCTGCCCGCCAGCAGATGGCTGATTTCTACCGCTTCCTCCAGGCTGTCCACAGCCGTCACCCGGGGATGGAACTTTGCAGCCTCCTGTGCCAGTTCATAACTGCTCATGGCACGGGGATTGCCCGGCGGCGCCACAGTCAGAATCTGATCCGCATAATGCGCCGTCAGTTCTATGATTTTATCATATTCCTTGTCTTTCAATATCCCCATTATAAAGATAATCCGCTTATTTGTAAAATAAAATTCGATAGACTCCGCCAATTTTTTTGCAGCATCCTCGTTATGCGCCCCATCGATCACAAAAAGCGGCTTCTTTGCCAGTATCGTAAAGCGCCCCGGCCACCGGGTTTCCAGCAGTCCCTGCCGCAGAGCCTTCTCCGGGATCTCATAGCCGCAGGATATCAGCCTGCGGCATACCTCGACGGCCAGCACTGCATTGCTGATCTGACAGCGCCCTGCCAGACGGATCTCCAGATCCCTCATGCCTCCGTAATCAAAGCGCTGCTTCTCCAGACCATACCGCACCCGCTTTGCCTGCCCCACATCTGCCACAGTAAGAGGCAGCTGCAACTGCTCTGCCCTATCCCGGATCACATCCATGACCTCCGGCTTCTGCTGCATAGCGACGACCCGGCAGCCGGGTTTCAAGATACCAGCCTTTTCCCCGGCAATATCAGACAGTGTTTTTCCCAAATACTGCATATGATCCATACTGACAGATGCCAGCACTGCCACCCGGGTATTGCGGATCACATTCGTGGCATCCAGCCTGCCTCCCATACCGGTCTCCAGCACCACCAGATCACATTTTTCCCGGCAAAAATATAAAAAGCCCAAGGCTGTCTCCACCTCAAAGGGCGTAGGATGGGGCAGGCCATCTGCCGCCATACTGTCACAGGCCTCCCGGATCTCCTCCATCAATTCTCCCAGCGCCTTTTGGGAAATCATTCTGGCGTTTACCTGGAAGCGTTCCCGATACTCCCTGATTGTGGGAGAAATATACCTTCCCACCTTGTAGCCGGCACATTGCAGCACAGTGGATACATATGCCAGCACAGAGCCTTTACCGTTGGTGCCTGCAATATGGACAAACGCCAGCTGCTCCTGGGGATCTCCCAGCCGGCGGCACAGCTCTCTGATGGAAGCCAGTCCCGGTACGATACCATAATTTTTTAATGAATCCATATATTTCAGAGCTTCCTGATATTTCATAGTCTGCAACAGGCCCTTTCTTTTTTCTTCATCCGGTTATGCCAATTCCTATGATTTTGGCATATTCCGGCTTTCAGTTGGTCATACTATTTGCGGGTAACGAAAACAATCTGCAGAAAATCGGTTGTTTCCAGAAAGGATCGGTATATATCATGCA
>CALWLO010000250.1 GCA_944381545.1 uncultured Acetatifactor sp.
ATGGATGGGGTGCCACAGGTAAACCGGAAACGGAACCTCTGGGGAAAACACTCACGTCCAAGCCTTCAGGCTTGTCCCAATGTCATTAAGTTAAGCATGAAACAAGCCTAAAAGGCTTATTGACTGATTTCAAAAACATCAAAAAAGATAAGGTCTTTCGTTTATTTAGAAAGATATGAATTAAAGGTCAAAGATAAGGTATCCAGTGGCACTGGATTAGGTAAAAATATTATAATGAGGGATGTCAGGCAGCTCTGTAGACAAATGGCACGAAGGGATGATTTATGAGGAAACGATCAAATGCCCGACTAGCCCGTATCGGTTGTAATGTAATCAGAAGCTCCCTGACAATTTTTCTTATGGTTATAGTCGGGTCTCTGCAGGAAATGAACATGCGGAGAACGGAAGGCAGATCGGAATAGCTTATCCCATAAGCTAGTACTCTGTTTTCAGACTGCCGCTGCATCTCTTCGGAAAGCAACAACAGAACCATAGTGCATATGTTGTGAAAGACCATTGAAAGTATTATCTCGCCTATGGCGACATGTTTTTTCTTGGAATGCATGAACGCAGCGCAGTCGTCATATTTCAGCTGTCTGAAAGCAGTTTCGATGCCCCATCTCATATGGTATAGGCTTTTCATTTCTGCCAAGGGAAACTCATCACGGGAAAGATTCGTCACAAGCGTTTCGAAAGAGTTGTCTCCTATGGGGAAACGCACCAGACGATAGGAGAATTGGTAATATGTGAGCTTCGAATTACCATCGGCTTTGCCTCCTCCTTTCGCCTTGTTGGGAGTCTTCGGGATGAATGGATTGTAATGATTGCTATGACAGTACACGCAGTCAGGATACTCATTTGGTCTTGACACAACGAAGTAGCAAAATGTGTATTTCTTGTCTATATCTGCATCTATGCAGCCATCGGGACCTTTAAGATTGACGTATCGGGAAGCAATTCCCACTTTCGAATCTACATCCTTCACTCTTATACAGTATTTAAGGCCCAGGGAATCCGCAAGCATCATCAGATAGTATGATTCATATCCCCTGTCGCATGTGACCAACAAGTCTTTTGCCGAGTACACCTTCACCATTCTCTCCATCATCCTTGAACAGGCCATCCTTTCATCCCTGTCCTTCCAGTCCTGAATCTCATAATCGATAAAGAATCCATCTGGGACACATACCGCTGCATTGAGGCGAACCTGGTTTACAGTTTTCACTTTCGCTTTCTCCTCATATTTCTTGGCATATGTTCTGCAAATTGTTGATTCATCATTGTGATTCGGGTGGATGTTCACGTCCGATCCATCTATGGCCACAACGATATATCTTCCCTTATAAACAGAAAAGTCAGGAAGTCTATTCCTCTGCGTGTAAAAGAGATTCCGATAGGTAGACTCTGTAAGTTTATCCCTTTGCTGCACATAGGCTGAAGCGCTCGGTCTGTCTCCGCCTATGCCATGGCATAGCCTGATTTGCTGGTTGAGACATGACCCTGCTTTGATCAGGCCCATCTTAAGAACGCTGCCCAGACTTTGTTTTCTGAACCTTGTGAAGTCTTTATCTGGGGAAGAGAATGTATTCCTCATGAGTTCTGGGGAAATATTGCAGATAAAATCAATTTCTTGCACAATAGCTTTTTTATAATTATTCATAATACAAAAAGATACCTCTAATTTAATTATATCATATTTGTATTAAAATTATATAAATATTTACAAAAAAAAGAGGGCTGAAACCATTTTTCCGATTACAACCTCTTCGCTCTTGCTACGCTCTGCAAATCCAGTTTCTTAACTTAATGACATTGGGCTTGTCCTGAAGGTCGTTGACATTGCAAATCAAATAAGCAAAAAGTGTTACCAGTATTTATGTGAACAACCTCAAAATGAAAGTGATGCTATTGAATAATGTAACTAATAATATATAATATTGGTTACATAAAGGAGGTTAGTCTTATGAATAACGGCTATACAGAACAAATCCGTGACCGAATCATAAACTCACCGGAGGGCAGCGTGTTTGTCAACTCGGATTTTGCTGATATTGCGGATAACAATACGATTAAGCAGAGTATTAACAGATTGGTCCAAGAAGGGATTTTGCGCCGTGTTATCCGGGGAGTATTTGATAAGCCGAAATACAGCAAGCTTCTGGCGGAATATGTGACGGCAGACCCTGATGCGGTTGCAAAAGCACTGGCGAGATGTTATCACTGGACGATTGCGCCCTGTGGGGATACCGCATTAAATATGCTGGGTCTGTCTACCCAGATAACAGCAGTATGGTCTTATATCAGTGACGGTCCCTATAAAACCTATGAATGGGACAAAACAAAGATTGAATTCAAGCATCGGACCAACAGAGAGATTACGGGCCTGTCACCTATGACAATCCTGGTAATCCAAGCGTTGAAAACCATGGGAAAAGAACATGTAGACGAAAAAATCATACGGGTGCTTTCCCGCAGGCTGAATGAAGATGAAAAGAATGCACTCATTGCAGAAGGGGCCGAGGCCACAGATTGGGTATACATGGTAATTAAAGAGATCTGCAAAAGAGAAAGAGAAAATGATAGAGATTGCCAAACTTCCAGCAGATGACCGACGAGAGCTATTTCATAACACTGCAGCAAAAATCGGCCTCCACGATGCCATTGTGGAAAAGGATTTTTGGGTGTGCCTGACACTGGATTACCTGTTCCACCGCTCTCCGTGGAAAAAGGCGGTCACATTTAAAGGCGGAACCAGCTTATCCAAAGGATATCATCTTATCAGCCGGTTTTCCGAGGACATTGATCTGATTCTGGATTGGCGTGTCCTAGGATATGGGATCAGTGAACCCTGGGAAAAACGCTCGAACACAAAGCAGGAAGCCTTCAATAAAGAGGCAAACCGAAAAGCTGAGGTCTTTCTGGCAGAAACCTTCTGCCCGCAGGTTCGGGAAGGGCTTTCTGCAGAATTAGGACTTCCAGCCAACCTCTACATAGACGAAGAAGATAAACAGACAGCGATTTTCGCATATCCAAATCTGTTTACCGATGCCTCCACCTTGCAGGTGATCCGGCTGGAGATTGGGGCGCTGGCTGCCTGGACACCGGCAGAGCTTGTGGATATTGTGTCGTATGCCGCGGAACAG
>CALWLO010000251.1 GCA_944381545.1 uncultured Acetatifactor sp.
GACTTTGACAGCGAGATTTACGGGGAGGAGATCCGTGTGGAGCTGCTGGCTTTCCGCAGGCCGGAACAGCGGTTTGCCTCCCTGGAAGCCCTGAAAGCCCAGATGCAGGCGGATATTGCAGCCGGCAGGAAGTATGCCGGTGTTCATGTGTAAAAGAAATGTAAAGAAAGTACAATTCAAGTAAAATTCATGTAAAAAAGTATATTGTCAGTATGCTTTTTTTCCCTTAAAATAGTAACGTATGCATTTATGCTGCTGATACAAATGAAGGGAAAAAGAACATGAGTACAAGTATAATCTTATCTTTGGCATGCGGACTGGGCCTTTTCCTGTTTGGTATGGATCTGATGAGTGAATCCATTGAAAAGGTGGCCGGCGCCAGACTGCGGCACATTCTGGAGATTATTACAACCAACCGTTTTACCGGTATGCTGGTGGGTATTGTCTTTACCGGAATTATCCAGTCTTCCTCGGCCTGTACAGCCATGGTGGTCAGCTTTGTCAACTCCGGTCTGATGAATCTGTATCAGGCGGCGGGGGTAATCTTTGGTTCCAATATCGGTACTACCATTACCTCCCAGCTGGTATCTATTAATCTATCAGCCGTAGCACCTGTATTTCTTCTGTGCGGCGTGCTGGTCATGATGTTCAGCAAAAAAGAAAAAGTAAAAAAAATTGCAGAGGTGGTGGTAGGTTTCGGTATCCTGTTTACCGGATTAAATACCATGTCGGTGGGTATGGCGGAAATGAGGAATGTGCCGGAGGTGGTGAATCTGCTGAAGTCCTTAACGAATCCTTTTCTGGCTACGCTGATGGGAACCGTACTGACCGCCGTGATCCAGAGCTCTTCGGTAACGGTCAGTATCGTACTGCTTCTGGCAAATCAGGGGTTTCTGGATCTGGGCATCTGCCTGTATATCATACTGGGCTGCAATATCGGCGCCTGTGCAACGGCGATTCTGGCTTCTCTCCCAGGGAAGAAGGATGCTAAGAGAGCGGCATTGATTCATCTCTGGTTTAACGTGGTCGGCACTCTGCTGATCTATGTGATCCTGTTCTTTGCCAAGGATCCGGTGATCCGTTTGCTTCAGTCCATCTCGGCGGATAACGGCAGATTTGTAGCGAATGCACATACGCTCATCAAAATCTTTCAGGTAATCGTCCTGTCTCCCTTTGCCGGATATATTGTGAAGCTGGCATCCGTCTGTGTGCCGGGAGAGGACAGGAAGGTGAGCTGCCGGGAGAGCTATCAGCTGACAGCGCCAATAAGAAGGTGTTACAAATTTATAAAGGAAATATCAGGAAAGGGTTGACAAGCCCGTAGGGATATTGATATAATTCACATGTTAGTTAATAAATTCGTAACAAAGTTGTAATTATTTGATTGGTATGATGAAGAAGGGGCTTCATGCCGGCGGGATGGAGCCTCTTTTATTTACGGAGGGAATATGAAAGGAAAAAGATCTGTTGCACTGAAAGCTTTCAGCACCTGTATGGTGGCCTGCCTGCTGCTGCAGCCCATGGGGGCAGAGGCGGCTGAAACAGGCAGCGCCCGGGATGTACTGCAGGATGCGGGAGTTACTTCCCTGATGGACGTGGCTATGACAGAGGAGGAGTACATAGCGGCGGCTCAGCAGGCACAGGGAGCATCCTGGGGCTACACGAATATCGGTATTGCGGATGTGGAATCAGGAAATCTGAATGTAAGGGCGGAAGCTTCCACAAGCGGCAAGCTGGTGGGTAAAATGCCCAAGGGTTCAGCCTGTGAGGTATTGGAGGTGTTTTCAGATATCGGCTGGGCGCATATAAAGTCCGGCGAGGTGGACGGATATGTGAGTACGGAATACCTGCTGATGGGTGCCGGAGCCAAACTGAAGGCCAATGAACTGGTAAGAACGGTGGTCGTGGTGGACAGCGACGGTGTGCGGGTCAGAGATGATGCCAGCACCGATGGAGCAGTGTTTACCCAGGTGCCTGCGGGAGAAGAACTGGATTATGTGGATACCCTGGATGGCTGGTATCAGGTGGATATTGACGGGGAAACAGCGTATGTATCGGCGGAATACTCCCATGTGGAGGAGCGCCTGGATACGGCGATTACCATGACGGAGCTGCTGTATGGACAGGGTGTGTCCGACATCCGTGTGGATCTGGTGGAATATGCAAAGCAGTTTGTGGGTAATCCCTACGTTTGGGGCGGCACCAGTCTGACCAAGGGAGCTGACTGTTCCGGATTTGTCCTGAGTGTGTTCAAAAACTTTGGAGTAACCTTAAGCCATAGCTCCAGAGCCCAGGCTAATGAGGGAACCAAGATTTCTTATTCCGAGATCCAGCCGGGCGACCTGGTATTTTATGCAAACAGCAGCGGGACGATTAATCATGTGGCAATCTATATCGGCGGCGGACAGGTAATCAGCGCCAGCAGTCCTAAGACCGGTATCAGAATCAGTAAGTACAATTATCGTACGCCGGTAAAATATGTGAGAATCCTGCAGGATTAAGTGAAATTTGATAAAAATATTTGTTTACAAATGAGACAGAATATGGTATTCTTAATCGGTATGAGTTCGCCGACACTCAGATACAGGACACTCCGACCTGATCCCGGTGTACGGTGCGTATATTTATCATTTAGGAGGAAAAAGATATGATTTCTAAGGAAAAGAAGACCGCAATTATCAACGAATTTGCAAGAACCCCCGGTGACACCGGTTCACCCGAGGTTCAGATCGCTGTACTGACTGAGAGAATCAGGGAGTTGACCGAGCACATGAAGGCTAACCCCAAGGATCATCATTCCAACAGAGGTCTGCTGAAGCTGGTTGGTCAGAGACGTGGTTTGCTTGCATACTTAAAGAGCAAGGATATCGAAAGATACCGTGCGCTGATCGAGAAGTTAGGACTTAGAAAGTAAGACTATGGGAAGGCGGAGTAACAGCCAGATTCGGCACTCCGCCTTTTTACCATGGCAGAATGGAGAGAGGAAACTATGTATAATTCTTATTCAATGGAACTGGCCGGCCGTACTCTGACCGTGGATATTAGCAGAGTTGCGAAACAGGCTAATGGCTGCGCTTTCATGCATTATGGGGAT
>CALWLO010000252.1 GCA_944381545.1 uncultured Acetatifactor sp.
GTAATAATCATGGTCGTACACGCCGGTATAGCCGAAAATACGGCGGTCGATCCGCTTGCGCATCTCGTCCAAAATCTCGGGGGCGACACCAAAATCCATATCCGCCACCCACATGCGGACAAACTCATCGTCCTTATAGGGGAACACTTTTTCGGGACCGGCATGGAAAATGTACCCGCGGAAGCCGTCGGTACTCAAAGCATTGGTATGCTGCCGGTCAATGATCTCATCAAAATCGTACATAGAAAACACGCCTTCTTTCTTATTTTTGTAATAAGCATAAGACCTGCCGCCAAAAAGGTCAAAGCGCGCCGCTTCTCTTGCGGCGAACCTTCCCGGCAGATTGTTTCCTGACAGTAGAATTACGGCCTTATTTTTTCTTCAAAATCAGATAAACTCCAAAATACAAGAAATTTAAGCGAGTTTTGATATTTTCATGAATATGCAGTTTTTAATCCGTACTGCTCTCGTTTTAGCGCCGTTTTTCCTTGATTTTACGGGCTTTTTCGAGGGCGCGGGAGAAGTTTAACCACTTCTTAAACCCATCTTTTTATTCACTCCAGCTTTACCTGATCCCCGTTATTTTCAATAAAATCAAAGCCTTCCGGTACTGCGGCCATCCAAAGTTTTCCCACATCCAGTCTGTGGCGTTCCAGCATGGCCCGGCAATCTCTCACCTTCAGCTTACAGAAATCTGTTTTGAAATTCCGAACACTGACACTTCTAGTAAGTTCAGCGGCAGATTTAACATCCGTACAGCGCGTAAGTTCATCTTCCAGGTTTAATACCTGGGGAAGATATACAATACGCAATTTACCGCAATAACGATTCAAAAGCTCAAGATTCTTTCTGAGGTTAGCCGTCTGTGGAACATCTGTGTCAAATACCAGAACAACTGTAGTCCCTGCCTGGATAGAGATCATCTGCGATTTCGGAATGAGATTCTGAATCACGTTAAATACTCGGACTTTTCCCGAAATCAGTCTCGCCGGATTCTCCTTCAGGGCAGCAATCAGCTGCTGCTCACAAAGTCCTTCCACATAATAGATACACTTACTGCTCATCCGCCCACCCCATTTCCAGCTCATCCAGAAGCGAATCCTGAGGCAGCGAGGCAAACACATCATTTTCCACCGCATTTCTCAATGAGTCTGTATTCCTTTTCAGCACCTCCGACGCTGAAATAGCGGAAACTTGATACTTTCCATCCTCCAGCCTTTTTCTCAGGAATACATAGCTGTGCTTCGGGAGATTTAGATCCAGCATATCTGTATTGTGCGTGGTAAAAATCAACTGTTCATTGTCGCCGATATGATCCAGCATGATTCCGAAAATCCGTTGTTCAATATCGCTCTGGATATAGGAGAAATGTTCATCGCAATAATAAAAGCTGCTTTCTTTCGCAAGGATTGCCGCTAAAAACAGCGCCACATCAATTCCTTCTGCTGTTCCGCTGGAAAGCACATCCCGGTTCAGAAGCTTTCCTTCCTGAATGATAATCTCCGTACCGCCGCGCCGGATGATAAATGTGTCTTTCAAATCTCTGGATATACTGATATCCTTCAGCGTTGGATCGAGAGTTCCGATCACCGCCCGAAGAGTTTTCAAAAGGATATTACGATTTGTTCCTGTCAGTTTCAGAGATTTCTCAATTTCCGGATAGGCAAAACGGTACTTCACTTCACCGATCAGCTTTTTTAAGGAAGTCGCCGTCCTGGTAGCCTCTTTGGTATAATCTTTCAGTTTCTCAACACATTTTTCATAGGAATCCATCGGACCAATCTCCGCCGACTGGTAGTGGATCGTAACTTCACTACCACCCTGATCAATTTCTGCAGATAGTCTCTGCAGACGATAATCCCCATTCACAAAATCAATGCAGAAGGAACCCTTCTCCCCCGACAGCATTTCATATAAAAGAGTCGGATTTCCGTTTTTCATGTAAGAAAAAATGCGCAGGAGCGCTTTTCCCAAGCTGGTTTTTCCCGTTGCATTTGCCCCCATAAGCACCACCGCTTTTTTATAGCGGAATCTTTCTCTTCCTGCCAAGTTCTCCCGTTCCACAATCGAATTGACAATCTTTTTCGGATAAGTGAAATTGATCATAAAATCATTGAATCCATAAATTCCATCCAACGTGAGATTCAGGACAATCATATTTCCCACTCTCCCTCCATTATTTCGCATTTTACGAAATAACGATACCACATCCTTCGGAGCTTTTCAAGTCCTCTTCCTGATATCTGTTAAAATTTAAACCGATTTCTGAATTAAAATTTCCCACTGCCCATTCTGATTATCTCCTTGACGTTTTAATATATGCTGTCCTTTTAGCTTCGTCATATAATATTTGACACTGGAGATCGTCCAGCCAAGCTGTGAGGCCAGTTCTTTCTGTGTCATACAGGGTTGCTTTTTTATGAGCATAAAAATCGCTTTTTCCTTATCTGTAAACTCTGCTTCTGACCAATTTTCTTTTATACTGATTTGGTCGATATCTTGGTCAGTACTTTGGTTAGCTTGGTCAGTATCTTGGTCAGTTTTCAGAACGCTCAAGCATTCCTCTTCTGCCATGCGATAAAGGTTAATCCGAAAGGTTATTTCCATGTCAATAAATTCCGACTCGCGCAGTCCATATTCCTGCATAGCGATCATTAATTTCGGGATTCCGCTGCCCCACGCTTCAATCAGATTCATGTAGGAGAATGCATGTGCAAGTGCTCGATTCCGGATCTTGGAATATCCTTCTTTCATATGCTCCAGGGTCACTCCTGGCATCAAACCACCAGGAGAAGTGATTTCCAGCCGATTATCATAGACTGCTACCTGAATATGTGAATTCTGTAAAAAACTGCAATTCATCACCGCATTGATGATCAACTCCCGAATACTGTCCGGCGGCAGTTCATAGATATCCTTTCGATAAACGCCTTCCAGTTTTGCACCCAAAGGAACATTCCGAAGTACAAATATTTTGGGGCGCTATCGAGTGCTATAGACCACTTTTCTGCACAATTTTCAGCCATTCAAGAA
>CALWLO010000253.1 GCA_944381545.1 uncultured Acetatifactor sp.
TTAAATACGATCTCATCCGGATTCACCAAGCCCAGCTTCTCCTTGGCGATCTCCTCATAATATTCCTTGGTCTGGGAACGCTTACGCAGAAGCTCGATCTCCTCTGCCCGCTCTTTCTCGGCGTCAATCTGCGCCGCCAGTGCTGCGGACTGTGACTCCAGCGCATCCAGCTTGCTCTGCAGCTTAATGCTGCTGACATACACCACCACCAGAATCATCAGCAGCGCCAACGTCACCAAAAACATGCTGAACCGGTTCTGTACCCTTTTACGATATGCCGCCTTTCTTCTTCTGCTGCGTCTCGCTGCCATTATTTCCTCCCAATGTCCATGCTTATTTCTTTTTTAATCTTATTTTAAGCAGTTTCCCATAATTTTTCAACCTGTTTTTGCAAAATTGCCGCACTCTTCTCACCAGGCGCCCCATGGCGGATCCGGCGGCACGTCCGGCTTTGTTCACCGGCCTTAAGCAAAAGCCCAGCGCCCGCAGCAGCAGATCCCGTACCCAGCACAATATCAGCGACATGTAGTGCACCAACAGACCGCTGACCGTCTTTTTATACAGCAGCATCCCCGTCAGGGCTCCCATCACAGCAAACCACCTCAGGCTCCCGTTGCTCTCGCGGTGCATCAGCCGGAAAATATGAATGGCGCAGAAGACCCAAAAGGCTATATCCTCCAAGGATATCAACAACCCTCCATGGGGGACTACCCGCCGCCAGATCCGCAGAAGATCATAAATAAAGGTAATAAAGATCCCCGAAGCAAAAGCATACAGCAGAAACACATTTTCCTCAGACAATTTCCGCTCCTCCCGCCTCTACCGGAACAGTCTGGAAAGCAGGGATTCCGGCTTGCCTGCAGCACCTGCCACGTCCGAATAGGTAAAGCTGTCTATCCTGCCATCCACATCCACTTCACCCTTATCCAGCGTCAATCTGCTCACATGCAGCTCCTGTCCCTTGATCATCAGCATGCCCTGCTCCGTCTCCAGCAGGATCTCATGCACATCAAAGGACAATACATCGTTCACACCCGTAATGCTACATGTCCGGCGGTTGCTCATAGTCACCTTATGCGCCCGAGTGGCGGCCGTGTTTAAGTCTTCCATAAGGCCCTCCCTCCCATCTGTGATTCCTTTTCAATATATGTGAGGGAAAATAAAAATATGCCGAAATCCCCGGGGCAGCATCTCGCTGGGAATTACAGATATTTGAACAGTTCTTTCGCCTCTTCCTTCTTCACCGTCTCCTGTACATCCAGCACTTCCACCTTTACTTCCCTGTTGCCGAAGGAAATGGTAATAATATCCCCTTCTTTTACAGTGGAGGAAGCCTTTGCCGGCTTATCATTAATCATTACCCGTCCGGCGTCGCAGGCTTCATTGGCTACGCTGCGGCGCTTAATCAGCCGGGATACTTTCAGATATTTGTCCAATCTCATCCTTCTACTCCTTTTACATCCTGTAACAGAAAAGAGAACCTATTGCTAGGTTCTCTCACATATTTTATCTTACTTGTTTAAAGAATCCTTTAAAGCCTTGCCAGCCTTGAACTTAGGAGCCTTGGAAGCAGCAATCTTCATAGGCTCGCCGCTCTGAGGATTTCTGCCCTCTCTGGCACTTCTCTCAGATACTTCAAAGGTACCGAAACCTACTAACTGTACCTTGCCGCCCTTCTTTAATTCAGCTTCCACAACATCGGTAAATGCCTTTAAAGCCTTCTCTGCATCCTTCTTGGACAGACCAGCCTGGTCAGCTATAGCAGCAACTAATTCTGTTTTGTTCACGTCGAACTCCTCCTCTATTGAGTATTCTGTTATTTGTTTGACAGATTCTTCATATGCGAAACGTCTATTAATATATATATCTGCTTTTCTGCTGTTTGTCAAGGTTTTTTCCAAAAAACACAGGGAAATTAGGCTTTTCCGGTGATCCGCCCATATTCGCCTGTGATGGCCAATGACAGAGGGGCAAAGCAGAGCTGATTCTACTGAATAACCGGCGTCACGGTGGCCGTTGGCTCGGGGGTAGCTGCGGTTACCGTATCCGTCTGCGTTTCCGAACTGCTTCCGGGCACCAGCTCCGCAAAGGAGTAGGTCACATCCTTATACTCGCTGTCAATGGAAATGGTATAGCTGCGGGTCTCATATCCGCTGCGGCGCAGAGTAATGATATGGCTGCCGGCGCTCTTGGCAAAGCTCATAGGGGCAATGCCCACATAATTGCCGTCCAGGTAGACCTCTGCGCCCTCCGGTGCATCCACAAATACCTTATATTGCGCCAGCTTCTCCTTTTCCTCCTGTTCCTCATTCTCCTGATCCGCATCCACCTCATCCAATGTGATATCCAAGCCTCCGGAGGGCTGTGCCACCTTAATATAGGTAGTGATGGTCTGATAGCCCGACGCCCTCACAATCAGCTGGTGAATCCCGTATTCCAGACTAACGGGTCCGGAAGGATCTGCTTTCTCCCCATCAATATACAAGGATGCCGAGGAAGGAGTTAAAGAAAACAGTACCGTTCCGTACTTGGTCTCAGGCACCTCCAAATCCCCGATATCCAAGGTGGTCTCCTCTCCCCGCCGGATCGTCACCTCCTTGGTTCCTCCTCCGCCGTTTTTACTGATCTGTATCCGGTAGCTGCCCTCCGGTACTGTCAGCAGCATACCCTCTTCGATCCGGCGTATGCTGGACTGACCGATTTCCATAAAGCCTCCGATAAAATTCTCGTCGTTCTGCAGGCGCAGATATCCGTGCCCCTGCTCCACACTGACACTGAGGATACTGCTGCCGATCCCCTTGAAGGTCAGTACATCCGCAGGATTCAGATCCATGACCTCGATCTGCATACCCTGGGATAAATAAAGAGTATCACCCGTCAGCTTGTACACATTTTCTCCGATTGTTACCTCTTTCCGCTGCAGATCCATCCCATAACGGGAAACGGATTCATTCACCCAGGCAGAGGGACTCAGCTGCAGGGTATTCAATCTCTTTTTGGACCGCAGGAAGGTCACGTCCACAATAT
>CALWLO010000254.1 GCA_944381545.1 uncultured Acetatifactor sp.
GGGAAAAGAAGCGGTGGGAGTGGATATCAGCGGCATGAAATATCCCCTTACGGACGCAGTGATCACCAATGATTTTCCCATCGGCGTCAGCAATGAGTTCACCGGGCAGGAGGCCGCCGTCCGTGTGCGCAGCGGTCAGCTTCTGGGAATTGTGACTTACTAGATATACTGTTTATCCACATCTATGACGGCAAAATAACGTTCATCCCGCTCTTTTAGCCGGCGGTTGATTAGCTCGGTAAGTTCGGCATCGCTGTAGTCAAAATCATAGGGCGTCGCTACATCAAAAATCAGGTTGGTATGGGTAGGGCCGGCTACGATGCGGAAATCATGGAGGGTCAGACGTTCATCGATGGAGGTAATGGTTTGCTCTGCCATGATTTTGAGACGCTGCGTCTGTTCGTCATGGATGCAGACGGGATCCATATGAATCACGGCGCTGCAGCCTAATTCCTCCCGAAGCCTGTGCTCCGCCAGATCAATGGTATCGTGAAGCTCCAGCAAATCCCCCTCGGCCGGCACTTCGGCATGAAGAGAGATCAGCGTCCGGCCGGGACCGTAGTTATGGACGATCAGATCATGAATCCCCAGAATGGGAGCATAGGACAGGACGATGGTCTCAATCTGTTCAACGAAAGCCGGATCCGGCGCTTGCCCCAGCAGGGGATTGATGGTGTCCCTGGCGGCCTGAAAGCCCGCATAAAGGATAAAAAGCCCCACCAGCACACCGCAGTAGCCGTCTATGGACAGATGGGTATAATGGGATACCAGTGTGGCAATCAGTACTGCCGTAGTAGCCAGCATGTCGCTGAGACTGTCCGTGGCAGTAGCCTTCATGCCGGCAGAATCAATGCGCCTGCCGATCCTGGAATTATACAGGGCCATATAGCCCTTCACCAGAATGGAGGCAATCAGTATGACCACAATGACGGGAGAGAATACCAGTTCCCCGGGGTGCAGGATCTTGCTGAATGAGCTTTTAATCAGTTCAAAGGCCATCAGCAGGATCAGCAGGGACACCAGAAAGCCGGATATGTACTCAATACGCCCATGGCCAAAGGGATGATCCGGGTCGGGCTTCTGTCCGGCCATCTTGAAACCAAACAGAGTAATGATGGAAGAGCCCGCATCGGACAGATTGTTAAAAGCATCCGCAGTGATGGCGATGGAGCCGCTGAGCAGTCCGGCAAAACATTTTCCGGCAAAAAGCAGCAGATTCAGGCCAATGCCCACAGCGCCGCAGAGCATGCCGTAAGCCTGACGGACTTTAGGAGAGTCGGTATTCTCCCTGTCTTTGATAAAAATTCTTGTGAGTAAGCTAATCATTCCTGTCTCCTGTTCCTATGAGATGTTTTTTCATTGTACTCCATGTTTTTGGCAAATGCAACTAAAATGAAAGAAAAAATACAGTTGCACAGCCCCAAAATAAAGTGTATAATTTCCACGAAAAGCGATATATTGAAGAATTGTGCTTGTAAGGAGCGGAAATGGAGGAAATATGAGCAAGAAACCAGTTGTTTTGATGATTCTGGACGGTTTTGGCCTTAATGACAAGGTAGAAGGCAATGCCGTAGCCCAGGCGAAAAAGCCTAATCTGGATAGATTGATGCAGGAGTACCCCTGGGTAAGAGGAAATGCCAGCGGTATGGCAGTTGGCCTGCCGGAGGGGCAGATGGGGAATTCCGAGGTGGGACACCTGAATATGGGGGCAGGACGGATCGTATACCAGGAGCTGACCCGGATCACCAAGGAAATCATGGACGGCACCTTTTTTGAGAATCCCGCACTGCTGAAGGCGGTGGAGAACTGTAAGAAAAATAATAGCTCTCTGCATTTGATGGGACTTTTGTCTGATGGAGGCGTGCACAGCCACAATACCCATCTTTATGGCCTGCTGGAGCTGGCAAAGAGGCAGGGGCTTGAGAAAGTATATGTGCATTGCTTCCTGGACGGCCGGGATACGCCGCCTGCCAGCGGTAAGGGATATGCCGAGGAGCTGACGGCAGAGATGGAGAAGCTGGGCGTGGGCAGGATCGCCTCCGTAATGGGCCGTTATTATGCCATGGACAGGGACAATAACTATGACCGGGTAAAGCTGGCCTATGACGCCATGACTAAGGGGGAGGGACTGACTGCAGCCTGCGGTATCTGTGCCATCCAGCAGTCCTATGACAGAGATGAGACCGATGAATTTGTAAAGCCCACGGTAGTGGTGGAAGGAGGTAAGAGCGTGGCAACGGTACAGGATGGGGACTCCGTGGTCTTCTTTAACTTCCGTCCCGACCGCGCCAGAGAGATTACCAGGGCGTTCTGCGACGATGATTTCAAGGGCTTTGACAGGGGAGAGAGAAAGGATATTACCTTTGTCTGCTTCAGCGATTATGATCCCACCATTCCCAACAAGGAAGTGGCATTCCACAAGGTGGCCGTGACCAATACCTTCGGTGAATGGCTGGCTGCAAACGGTATGACCCAGGCCAGAATCGCCGAGACGGAAAAGTATGCCCATGTTACCTTTTTCTTTAACGGCGGCGTGGAGGAGCCGAACCCCGGTGAGGACAGGGTACTGGTGAATTCTCCCAAGGATGTGGCTACCTATGACTTAAAGCCTGAGATGAGTGCTTATGAAGTATGCGATAAGCTCTGCAGCGCAATCCGCAGCGGCAGCTATGACGTGATTATCATTAACTTTGCCAATCCTGACATGGTGGGACATACCGGTGTACAGGAGGCGGCAATCAAGGCAGTGGAAGCAGTGGACGAGTGTGTAGGCAGGGCTGTGGAGGCATTAAAGGAAATGGACGGCATTATGTTCATCTGTGCAGACCATGGTAATGCGGAGCAGCTGATTGATTACGAAAGCGGCGCCCCCTTTACCGCACACACCACCAACCAGGTGCCCTTTATCCTGGTAAATGCAGATCCTTCTTATACACTGAGAGAAGGCGGCTGCCTGGCAGATATCGCGCCGACCCTTA
>CALWLO010000255.1 GCA_944381545.1 uncultured Acetatifactor sp.
AGAATCAGGCTGGACTGCAGCTGGTACAGGGCAGCGTCTACTATTACCTCTATTTGCTGAACGGATTATTCCGACTGGTGGGAAACAAATGGATGGCAGGGATTGTACTGCAGGTTGTACTGCAGCTGATCGGCGCTGTGATTGCTTATTTTGCGGTAAGGCGTCTTTCCGGCAGGGGCCCGGCGCTGGTTTCCCTGCTGTTTCTGCTGGCGGCTCCCTGTTCCATCCGGGAGGGAATGACATACTCCCCGAAAATGTTATACTTCTGTTTGTACGCAGCAGTATTATGGGTGATCGCCCAATATCTGTGGAGAAGCACTGCTTCCGGAGGGAAGCTACTGACTTGGATACTGGCCGTGCTTTGCGGTGCAATGGTAGCTTTTGCCGGATATGCGGATGTTACGGGATTTACGCTGATGATCCCCTTGTGTGGTCTGCTGGTGCTGAACCGTAAAGAAAAGGGAATGATAAAGTGGGCGGCACAGCTTCTGCTGTCCCTGCTGACAATGGCTGGGGGGTTCTGCCTGCTTGTTCTGCTGGACAGTTCCATGAGCGGCTCCACCTTCGGCAGGGTACTGAGCGCCTGGAGCACTACATATGGCTTAAAGGGAGTTGATTACAGCTTCTTCTTCCGGGAATTCGGATATGAGACCATAATCCTCCTGATGCTGATGAGCCTTGGCATTTTTACTTTTATGCGCAGGAAGGACGGAGAGATTTTTTCCACTTGGATTATCATGGTACTGTCAATCCTTATGATACGGATTCTGGGGATAACAACTCCCAATATGAACGGCAGTTATCAGTTGTTTTTCGCCATGACCGGTCTGGCGGGCGTGGCATTATGCGAGCTGTTTGTCAGGAATGCAGTAAAAACGCCAGAAACCGTGGAAGTGCCGGAAACGGTAGTGGTGGATCTGGATGCCCATGACATATCCGAAGCTGCCGGGGCAGAACCGGCCGGCCCCAAGGAGCCAAAGTCCCAGGATGTTCCTGCGGCTAAGCAGCAGGAAAGGGCCGCAGATACAGAAGCGACGGAGGAACAGCCGGAAAGAACCGCAGATACAGAAGCGGTGGAGGAACAGCCGGAAGAGACACCCAAGCAGGTGCGGTTTATTGAAAATCCGTTGCCCTTGCCCAAAAAGCATGTGAGAAAAACTATGGATTTCCCGATCCAGCCGGAGGAATCCGATATGCATTATGATATAGAAGTTGATCCGAAAGATGATTTTGATTTCTGATTTGTAAGAATGAAAACCGCATATCTGGTTACGATAAGAAAAGAACCGTAATGGGTTCTTTTCTTATCTGTATGGAACGATACCAAAACCGGAGATTGGGGGATCATTATGAGCGAGAAAAATAAACGTATTGAGGAAGAAGAGCATCAGGATGAACGCATTGAGAAAACAGGTCAGCTTACCTTAAATCACAATGCGGATCATAAGAATATCCACCTGCTGTCTATTATAGGTGAGATCGAGGGACATGATAATCTGTCCGGCAATTCAAAAACAACGAAATATGAACATATTCTGCCCCAGCTTGCAGCGATTGAGGACAGCCAGGATATTGACGGCGTGCTGGTGATCTTAAATACCATGGGCGGAGATGTGGAAGCAGGCCTGGCCATCGCAGAAATGCTTGCCTCATTGAGCAAGCCAACGGTATCCCTGGTATTAGGGGGCAGTCATTCCATTGGAGTTCCCATTGCTGTCAGTACCCGGTATTCTTATATTGTGCCCACGGGTACGATGGTGATTCATCCGGTGCGGATGAACGGTATGGTCATCGGGGTGCCCCAGACCTTTGATTATTTTAAGCAGATACAGGATCGGATTACCGGTTTTGTGTGTAATCACTGTGAGATCAGCAAGAATCGTCTGGAGGAGCTGATGATGGAGACGGGAATGCTCACTAAGGATGTGGGAACCATATTGGTGGGTCAGGAGGCCGTAAAAATGGGGATTATTGATGAGGTCGGCGGCATTGATAAGGCGGTCCGCAAGCTTCATGAGCTCATGAAGAATCCTATAGAATCAAAATAAATGGATGACAAGCAGAACCGAAAATGGTATAATATTATCTGATTGTTCAGGGCCGGGGGATTACGGACTTTTGCACCGGCTCTGAATTCCCAGCCAGAAAAAGGAGTACGATGAGGAAATGGCAAATTCATCAGGCAGGAGGGCATCCTCTTCCGGAAGCAAACGGAGCGGCAGAAAGCCGCAGGGCTCCGGCAAAAAGGCTAATGCCTCTACATACGATTATCAGAAAGAAAGCGAATTGCTGCATGAGATCGGCTTGATCATATTTTTCATTGTGATGGTGATCTTATTTTTATGCAACTTTGGGATTATCGGCCCCATTGGTAATGTGATTAGCGGAGTCCTTTTCGGCGTATTTGGACTGACCGCTTATGCAGTGCCGGTGGCGCTGTTTGTGGCCGTATCCTTTTGGTACGCTAATTCCGGCAATCCCAATGCAATGCGCAAGCTGATTGCAGGGATCGTCTTGTTTTTGATGATCGGCGTGATCTGTGAGTTGTTTGCAGGAAGCAGCCTGTCTCAGGAAAAATATGATCTTAGGCAAATCTATGAGGCTGCAAAAAGCAGCAAAAAGGGTGGCGGAGCCATCGCCGGAAGTCTGGCATATCTGCTGCATCATTATCTGGAAACTATCGGGACGGTGCTGGTGGTATTGCTCTGCAGCGCCATCAGTTTTATCCTGATGACGGAACGTTCCCTGATCAGCGGGGTGAAAAACAGGGGTTCCAGAGTGTTAGAGCGTACCAGGGAGGATTCCCAGCGCAGAAAGGAATATGCAAGGCAGAGAAGGGAAGAGCTGGCCAGCCGAAGGGCCGGGCAGAGGGAAGTTTACCGCAGCCAAAGCAAGGAACAGGAAGAGACAGCCGAAGCACACTGGGAAGAACAGGAACAGCCCAGGGCCAGACGGG
>CALWLO010000256.1 GCA_944381545.1 uncultured Acetatifactor sp.
AAATGTGCCACGGACAGCGAACCGTTCCTGTTGGGAGGGAGGTGCGCTCCATGGATAAGAATATGGCGACGCCGCCCTCCCAACTGGGCCGGGCAAGAGGAGTACCTGCAGTAAAACCCAAGGATATGAAGGGCACACTGGTTCGGCTGTGGCAGCTGACTAAGGGGCACAGGAAGGGGCTGGGCTGGATCCTGCTTCTGTCCGGACTAGCTTCCGGCTCTGCAGTACTTTCGCCTTATCTGATCGGCGAGGTGATCAATGGGATAGACAGAGGTGAACCCTTTATGCGTCTGCTGATCATACTAGGGGTGCTGTATCTGGGGGACTGGTTGATCCGTTTTCTGCAGCAGTTTCTGATGGCAGGCATCGCCCAGCGTATGATCCTGCATATTCGTACCGGCCTGTTCGCCCATATGGAGAAGCTCCCCCTGTCCTTCTTTGACACAAGACAGCACGGAGAACTTATGAGCCGTCTGACGAATGATGTGGACAATATCAGCACCACCATATCTGATTCTCTGACTCAGCTTCTGATGTATGGATTTACGATCACGGGGATTTTCTGCGTCATGGTTTTCATGAGTCCCCTGCTGACGGTCATCGCTCTGTTTGCAGTGCTGCTGATCTTTCTGCTGACCCGGGCGGTAACGAAACGGACAAAGGTGCTGTTTAGGCAGCAGCAGGCTATCCTGGGAAAGCTGAACGGCCAGGTGGAGGAGAGTATCTCCGGCATCAGTATGGTAAAGGCTTTCGGTCAGGAGCAGGAGATGGTGGATAAGTTCGTGGAGAATAATGATGCATTCTGCCAGGTGGCTACCAAGGCCCAGATCGCTTCCGGGTATCTGATGCCCCTGACGAATGTGATCAATAATCTGACCTATGTGCTTATTGCCATTGCCAGTGGGGTGATGGCGCTGCAGGGCAGGCTGACGGTGGGAGAGATCTCCAGCTTTCTGCTGTATTCCCGTCAGTTCTCCAGGCCCTTTGTAGAGATTGCCAATATTTACAATAACTTTCAGACAGCGGTAGCCGGGGCGGAGCGGATCATTGAGATCCTGGATGAGGCCTGCGAGCCGGAGGATATGCCGGGGGCCATCAGCGCAGCGGGGATCCGGGGAGCGGTCAGCTTCCGGGATGTGACCTTTGGCTACCGGCCGGATAAACCGGTTCTGCGGCATATCAATCTGGAGATCCCGGCGGGAACCCGGGTAGCCGTGGTAGGCCCGACAGGTTCCGGGAAAACCACGCTGATCAATCTGCTGACTCGTTTTTATGATGTGCAGGAGGGAGCTATTTTGCTGGACGGTCATGATCTGCGGGAATACCGGTTGGGAGAACTGCGGCAGGCTTTTGGCGTAGTGCTTCAGGATACGGCGCTTTTTGCTGCCTCTGTGCGGGAAAATATCGGCTATGGACAGGAAGATGTATCCCCAGAGGAGATTGAGGCGGCTGCAGAGATGGCGGGAGCGGACAGTTTTATCCGCAGGCTGCCCCAAAGCTATGATACGATTCTGCATCAGGGCGGTGCTCAGCTGAGCCAGGGAGAACGCCAGTTGCTGACGATTGCCAGAGCGGTGCGCGGCCGGGCGCCTATCATGATTCTGGATGAAGCCACCAGTTCTGTGGATACGGTGACGGAGCAGCATATCCGGCAGGCCATTTTGACGATTACAGAAGGGCGCACCTCCTTTATCATTGCTCATCGGCTGTCCACGATCCGGGATTCCGATCTGATCCTGCTGATCCGTGACGGACAGATCGCCGAGCAGGGCACCCATCAGCAGCTCATGGCCCAAAGCGGAGAGTATGCAGAAATGTATTTAACCCAGATGGGAAAGAGATGATATCATAACGAAGAGTCTAATCTTTTATACACGTAAAAGCAAGCGAAAAAAAGGGGGTTCGCTTGCTTTTTTAATAAGATTACATAATCACCTTGAATATTTTAAAATAATAAAGTTTTAACCGAACAATATATTTACAAATTTTCAATTATATGATAATATGTAAACAAGTCATGAGATTACTTCATGTGACTATTTAGAGAGGAATAAATAATAATACATTTAATTTGGTATTGGGGGAAAAGTTTGAAAGCGTTAGCTTTCAAATTCTCATTGGTGCAATAACACGGGCATAGCCCGTGTTATGCGGGGGTATAAATATGATAAAAAAATTAGGAATAGTGCTCTTATGTCTTCTGCTGTGCGGGCTACCCGGCTGCGGCAGGGCTGTTTCGGAGCAGCAGGAAGAACGGATAATGGATATTTCTGCCAAGGAAACAATTCCTATTTCTATTGTGCAGGATATCCAGGAGACAGGAACGCTTTTGGAAGGAGGTATTTCTCTAGATAGGGAGGAAGCTGCTGCGGTAAAGGATGAGGATACCGGGGAGGCGATTGTCACTCTGGAAACGGTTATCCGCAGCACAGATTATGAATTTTTCCGGATCAGCTATTCTGAGCCTATGGCGCAGTATTCCTATCGAAATCAGCTGTATGCCCGCAATCTGCAGCAGGAGGGGCAGGTTCTGATTTATGATAGTTCGGAAGCTTACTGGATGAATGAAGTGAGAGCAAATGATAACTATCTTTATTGGGTTGAATATGAATATGATGAGAATAGCACTTGCTTTAAAGTAATGCAGTATCAGATAGACAGAGGAAATATAAGCTGTATTGCGGAAAGAGATGGAGAAGAGGTTTCGGAATTATGTCTTGCAGTATCGGATCGCTTTTTAACTTGGTATGATATTTTTCGGGATGGGCGAGTGGAAATTGTGGTCTTTGATATTGATAAGCAGGAATTTAGAGAAATGGAGGAAATGGATGATTTACCGGGGGAGGCAGTAGCACTTGCCTCACCCTATGTAAGGCTGGAGATTGTGGAGGATTGTATTACCTATTTTCTGGAG
>CALWLO010000257.1 GCA_944381545.1 uncultured Acetatifactor sp.
TAGCAATTGATCTAACGTTGGGCTACTTTTGTGGTTTCTCCAGTGGGTAAGTGAACCTTTTTTTAGAGAAAGCAATCGTCCCAGTTCATTACTATTAATGCCTTTTTTTTGGCACTCATCCGAAATTCTAGAATATAAATCTGCCATGAAACCTCCTAATATAAAGATAATGCGAAAATTACGCAACAAACCATTGACAATGCGAAAATTTCGCATTATTATGTATTTGTAGGTTTACTAATCAACCACATTATACAGAAAAAAATTAGGCTATACAAGAAAAACCTGGCACTTTGTATGAGTTAAATGTGATCGTATGTCTGGGAGTTTGGATGTAGCTGGAAAGGAGGGCGTTGATGAGAAAGAATGGTATGATCAGCGGCGAAATGGAAGGTCGCACGAAGAAAGTGACGATTATTAAGATTCGGCGGGGGATCAATGGATATCGGTATTCTGCCTGTGACGAGAATGGTTTTTTTATCCGTAACATGAAAAAGCTTTCTGACGCAAGGAATTACTGGGAGAAAGAGATCCGCTGGGGATATGTACGGTTGATACGGGAATTGGATCAGCAACCGGATATGTCTAGAAATGAAGCAACACTTATGGCGCTTCATTCTCTCCTATCTGCATATTGTAGGGGGAGTTAAGTAGAAATCTGCTATACTTGGCAATTTGTATGTGTACCATATAATGTCGAAATGCGGTAGGGGTATCCCTGCTGCATCTGCCGGGAATGGCCGCCCGGTACTGATGAGACAGGCCGGAAAGGAGAGTACGGATGTATTTGGATAATAGATATGCGGTGGTTTTTCGGTATAAGGGATATGCCATTTGCACCCTGAAAATAGCTGCACCGGCTCAGGAAGATTGCCTTGGATATGTCATTGATGATGAAAGTTTCTTGGGAAAGTCATTTGAATCGGTTGGGGAAGCAATGGCGGAGATTGACAGAGTGAAGTTGGAACAGATATAGGAATGAAGATGGAAAATTACGATCTGGAAAGGAGGATAATGGGAAATGGAAGCAATGACGGATGAATATAGTACAATGCCACTGGAAAGGCTGACCCACCATATCAAAAGTGCTATGCACAGATCAGCGAAAGATGCCGTGCGGATCGGCTACATGCTGCGCAGGGTGATGGAGGGGCGACTTTACCTGGAAACGTATGGCGATTTTGATACTTATCTGGAGAAGGAGCTGCACATGGACTACTCTCTGGCTACCAGGTTTATCAAGATCAATCGAAAGTATTCACAGCATTACCTACCCGGTGGCGGTATGGAACTAGCGCCGGAGTATCAGGATTACAGCCAGGGCTTACTGATTGAGATGCTTAACATGACCCCGGAGCAGGAAGCCAAGGTCACACCGGATATGACGGTCAAGCAGGCTAGGGAAATCAAACGGCAGGCCAAGAAGCCGGATCCGGTGCCGGAAAAGAAAGAAGTTATTATTGATGGCGAATTTCGGGAGATTGAGCCTTCGAAAAAAGTTGCGACGTCGCAACTGGAGCAGGATGATACCTTCGCGGAACAGGAGAATCTGGAGCAAGATAGCCCGGAGGAGTCAGAGTCGGATGAGGAATCCACTGAAGACTATAAAAGTATTGAGTTTGCTCGACGCATTCTGCAGGAAAACCAGAAGCTGTTACAGGACTATTTGGATGTGGATGGGCTTCCGGAGGAAACTGTGGAAAGACAGAGACTTATCACAGCTGCGCTGGCAGCGGCGGTCTGTGATCTGGAAGAATCTGAAGATGAGCCTGATCAGGAAAAGATGGAAGCGGATCAGGAACCTATCCAGCTCCCGATTCTTCGGAACACTGACCAGCGCAAGGAGTGGCTGGCCAACTATAAGGCCTGGGGACTGTGGTATCGGGACGAGCATATCGACGTCAATTACTACAAGTATGATTTCTCAGATGGTAGCCGGTTGGTGGTAGCGGAATACCCGCAGCGTAGCGATTATTGGGATGGCCGCAAGAAAGTGGATGAACATTATTATCACTTGCTGGAGAAGAATAGGGTGGACTTTAATAAGCGTGTATATAATGCGCAGTATGGCCAGAGCACGGATAGTGAGACCTACCTTATAGATTTCCTGAAGCGGCTGCAGAAGGGAGGAAAGTCATGAAAAAGACGTGTAGAGGGGTGCTATGCAGCTGATACGGGTAGGCATCCAATGTGTGGAGATCCGCACGATTGCAATCTGGGATATCAGACAGATGGTCAGGGCATACCGCTGGAGGAGTGCCCTAAACCGACATCGTGGAAGCTGTTTGATGAAGCGAAAAGGAAGAGGAGAAAGTAAATGGCAAAGATTACAGAAATGTGGGACCTGGATGAAAATGAACGCCCCATCTTAGTGCTGACTAAGGAGGACGGCAAACTTAATCTTGAGGAGGTACAGGATTTTCTGTGGTATAAAGGCAACGGCAGCTATCGTGGTGATTATATTATGGTTATTGCGCCTAGTGAGAACGGAAATGCCGACAGTGACCAGTGGATCCTGTACCCGAAAGAGCCGGGAGGCAGTTGTCCGGTATGTGGCGGCCAGGTGGATTATTATGATCAGTAATGGGGAGGTGAGCAGATGAGAAGGATCCGTAAGATGACGCCTTTTGAGCGGCAGGTTAAGGCCAGACTGTTGGAACTGGATATGACGCAGGTGGAGCTGTGTGAGCGGCTGGGGATTAAGAAGCAGTATCTGAACCAGATCTTTGCCGGGAACAGACAGAACAGCGCTTATGTGGAAAAAATCTGTGATGTGTTGGGGATCAGTGCATAAAGGGGGCACAGATGAGCTGTAGGGATTGTGTATACTGTCGGAGATATAAGCGGATGACAGAAGACAGGCTTGAGTGCTGGTGCGAGTATCC
>CALWLO010000258.1 GCA_944381545.1 uncultured Acetatifactor sp.
CCTGCGGCTGAAAGCTCTGATAGAGGATCTGTTTGAGGTCAGCAAGGCTAACAGCAAAAATATCACTCTGAATCTGGTGGATATGGATATTGTGAATCTACTCCGCCAGGTGGAATTTGAGCAGGAGGATCGTTTGTCAGAAAAACAGCTGACTGTGAGGATGAGACTGCCGGAGGAAAAGATCATGGTAAGGCTGGACAGTCAGAAGGCCTACCGTATCTATGAAAACCTGTTCGGAAACATTGTAAAATATGCGCTGGAAGGCACGAGGATCTATGTAGATCTGGAGTGTGCGGAGGGAGAAGTGACGGTAAAGCTGAAGAACATCACGGAACAGGAGATTACCGTCAGTGCCGAAGAACTGACCGAGCGTTTCGTCAGAGGAGATGCTTCCCGCAATACGGAGGGAAGCGGTCTGGGGCTGGCCATTGTCCGCAGCTTTACCGAACTCATGGGAGGGAGGTTTGGCGTTACGGTGGACGGAGACCTGTTTACTGCCAGCACCACCTGGCCCCTGGCAGCACAGGAGAAAACGGCTATGCGGGAAAGCCGGTAAAAGCGGTAAAAAAGGCTCTGCCGGGGGCAGAAACCGGCTTATGGCCTGGAGATATTGCGAGTCGCCTGGGTCAGAAAGGCATTCATGGCAGCGGAAGGCCTGCCGGACTTTGGATAAGCAAAACCAATACGGCGAGGAGGCAGGGGCTCTCTGATGGAACACTCCACCAGGGAGCCTTCTTTCAGCTCTTCCTGAACAAATTCCCCGATGACACAGGCGATCCCCAGGCCAATACGGGCAAAATCAATGAGCAGATCCATGGTGGTGACTTCAATCTGGTGCTCCATTGTGATATTCTGCAGAAGCATATGCTTCTCCATATACTGTCGGGTTACGTTATTCTTATTCAGCAGCAGAAAGGTGCCCTGTTCCAGCAGCATCTGGGAGGTATAGTCTCCGCTGGGGCCGCCCAGCTTATGCAGGTAATCCGGGGAGCAGACAAAGATATCATGAATCTCACGGATGGGGAGAAAGGTCAGATGACTGCTTTCCAGCCGTTCACTTTCGCCCACCAGACCAAGCTCCAGTGTCCTGTTTTCCAGGGCGGTGATTGTCTCATAGGTGGACTGACAGGACAGGGATACCTTGACATAGGGGTTTCCAGCAATATAGTCCTGAAGATAGGGAAGGAGCACATATTTGCACAAGGTGGTGCTGACGCCGATGGACAGGCTTCCGGCCCCCAGCAGATCATTTTTATGGATCATCTCCTCACCCTGGCGGATAGCCTGGAAAGCGGTTTCTAATTGCTGATAAAGAAGCCTGCCATTTTCTGTCAGCGTAACTCCCCGGGAAAAGCGGATCAGCAGAGGGGAGGCAAAGCTTTCCTCTAAGCGGGAAATGGATTTACTCACTGCAGGCTGACTGATATACAGCTTTTTGGCTGCCGCAGAGATATTGCCGCACTGGGCAACGGTATAAAAAATATGATACAGATTCAGTTGATTCATAGGAGAGCTCCTTTCTTTTCCTCATTGTCACTGACTTGAGTATACAGCATAACGTTAGGTTATGACAACCATAAATATTATATATTTGAAGAATACCAGAATATATGATATACTCACCTTATTCTAAGCGGGAAGCGGCTGGATGGCCATCTATACCGCAGATCGAATTACAGGTGCCTGGATGTGGAATGAGATAGAAATAAGGATGGAGGAAAAAGTTATGGGAATGACGATGACACAGAAGATTCTGGCAGCGGCAGCGGGGCTTGAGAAAGTAGAAGCCGGGCAGCTGATCGAGGCGAATCTGGATCTGGTGCTGGGAAATGATATCACCAGCCCGGTAGCCATCAAGGAGATGGATAAGATGAAGGTACAGGGAGTATTTGATAAGGATAAGATTGCCCTTGTGCCGGATCATTTCGTGCCCAATAAGGACATCAAGTCTGCGGAGCACTGCAAATGTGTAAGAGAGTTTGCCAGGAGGAATGAGATTACCAATTATTTTGAAGTGGGTGAGATGGGGATTGAACATGCGCTGTTGCCGGAGAAAGGTCTTACAGTGGCCGGGGATGTGATCATCGGTGCAGACTCCCATACCTGTACCTACGGTGCGCTGGGAGCCTTTTCCACCGGCGTAGGCAGTACGGATATGGCGGCAGGCATGGCAACCGGAAAGGCATGGTTCAAGGTGCCTGCGGCCATTAAGTTCAACCTGACCGGCAAGCTGCCAAAGTGGGTCAGCGGCAAGGACGTGATCCTGCATATTATCGGCATGATCGGTGTGGATGGTGCACTGTATAAGTCCATGGAGTTTGTGGGGGACGGTATTGCCAGCCTGTCCATGGACGACCGCTTTACCATTGCAAACATGGCGATTGAAGCCGGCGGCAAAAACGGAATCTTCCCCGTGGATGACAAGGCCATCGCCTACATGAAGGAGCACAGTACCAGAGCTTATAAGATCTATGAGGCGGATGAGGATGCGGTATACGACGAAGAGTACACCATTGATTTAAGTACCCTGCGTCCTACTATTGCATTCCCCCATCTGCCGGAGAACACCCATACCATTGATGAGATCCAGGAGGATATCGTCATTGACCAGGTGGTAATCGGCTCCTGTACCAACGGCCGACTGGAGGATCTGCGTACTGCTGCAGAGGTATTAAAGGGACGCCATGTGAAAAAGGGAATGCGCTGCATCGTGATCCCTGCTACCCAGGCTATCTATATGCAGGCCATGGAAGAGGGTCTGCTGAAGATCTTCCTAGAGGCCGGCGCCGTTGTCAGCACTCCTACCTGCGGCCCCTGTCTGGGCGGTTATATGGGCATCCT
>CALWLO010000259.1 GCA_944381545.1 uncultured Acetatifactor sp.
CCATATCCAGCAGTTCAGGAATCAGCTCTGTCAGACGGATATAGCGGAAAATCTGATTTTTACTCTGTCCGACCTGTTCCGCTAAAAGTTCACTGGACTTCTTCCCAGCAGACTTGTTCCCAAGTTGGGAACAAGTTAAATCAACTCGTTCACCTTGATGGTTCATCGCTTCCAGCTTCATCTTATAAGCAAAAGCTCTCTCGCTCGGCAGAATAGTTTCCCTTTGCAAATTGGAGTCCACCATCAAAATCGTAGCGGCATCATCGTCCATTTCCCGCACAATTACCGGCATGGTTTCTTTTCCGGCAAGCTCTGATGCATGATGGCGGCGGTGTCCTGCAATCAGCTCATAACCGCCTTCCGGACGGGGACGGGCAATCGCTGGTGTCATAACCCCAAACTGTGCGATGCTCTCCACAGTTTTCTGCATGGCATCATCGTCCAGTACCTTGAACGGGTGTCCTTTAAATGGATGGAGTTCAGAAAGAGGAATCTCCTGTACCCGTTCCTGCTGGGCTTCTTCCCTTGACTGGTCAGTCTGGAAAATATCATCGTAGCTGCTCAAGCTGATGTTTCCGTTTTTTTTCGGCATTGTGAAGCACCTCCTTTGTCAGTACCCGATAGGCATCCGCCACCTTGCCTTTGGGATCATGCTTAAAAATACTGGTTCCTTCCGCACTGATTTCCTCTGCACGGACAGAACGGGGAATATCTGTCTTATAAACTTTGAGCTTCCCGCCATAGTTTTCCCGAATCAGGCTGCTGATTTCTTTTGAATAATTCGTGCGGCTGTCCACCATCGTCAGCAGGATACCTTCAATTTTTAACTTCGGATTGATTTGCCTGCGTACCTTATTGATCGTCTGTAAAAGCTGTTCCAGACCTTTTGCCGGAAGATAAGCCGCCTGCACCGGAATCAGCACATTGTCAGCCGCAGCCAGTGCATTGACTGTGAGCATCCCCAGAGAAGGCATACAATCCAGAAGGATAAAATCATAGTTCTGTTTCACAGTATCCAGGTATTGCCTGAGAATGGTTTCCCGGCTCATGGCATTCACCAGAGATACCTCCAAACCGGATAATTCGATATTGGCTGGCATCAGGTCAACACCTTCCGGGTGATGCAGAATACCTTCACCCGGAGCAATCGGCTGTTCAAGCAGGATTTTCCCCATCATATCTGACAGGGTAGGAGAGAGCTGATCGGGAACAGGATGTCCCAGGCAAATGGTCAGCGACGCCTGTGGATCGGTATCTACCAGGAGCACCTTCTTCCCCTCCATTGCAAGACCAATGCCAAGATTCTCACAGGTTGTGGTCTTGCCCGTCCCGCCTTTTTGATTCACTACAGCCATGACCGTTGCTTTCGACAATTTCTTCACCTCTCCTTCGTTTTTCGTACTTGTTCAATCTTCATCACCTCCCTTCAGCCCTCAGACAGATCATGCCGCACCAGTGCGTCAAAATATCCATCTATTGTCAGGATAGAATTATATATTGCTGCAAGCAGATACTGTTTGATATTGCGAATCTTCGTTGTATTTTCCTTAAAGCAGTCCATCACAAACTTAATATGCTCCGAATTAAGTTTCATAAAACGACTTCTCACAATCTCTACTGGTTTATCATCGCCTGCAATACGAATCTGTTTTCTTTTGCTGCACATGGTTTCCACAATCAGAGCTACAATGGAATCCAGCAGTTCTTTATCATACGGATAATTTTTGTAGAGGATTTCAATCTCAAGATGTTCAAAAAAATATTCATGATAGTATGAGTAATCCCCATCCGTTCCGTGTTCCATTCCGAAATCTCCGGAAGGAAAGGAAAGATTCATATTATTATCATTAAGATTATTTTTATTAGTATTATTACCGTGTCCTTTTGACATTTCCAAAGATGTCGGATTGCCATTTCCAGAAGTGTCATTTTCACACTTCAAGAAATGTCCTTCCTGTTCGCTCTGTGGAAGAATAAATTTTTTCATATAAATCAGATTCGGTTTCCCCAGTCCCTGCTTCTTCCGCCAGATGAGATTCCCCTTTTTCTCAAGTTCTGCAAGCAGCTGAATCGCTTTCTTATTCCCACAGCCAAGTGCTTCCATGATGTCTTCAACCGTATAGATGATATAAACTCTTCCGTCTTTATCAATCCATCCGTTTTTCTGAGAAATACCCATACGATCCAGAAATAAGCCATACAGCAGTTTGGATTCCGCTGACAGGCTGCGATACCGTTCATTGGTAAACAGAAGTTTGGGAACCCGGTAAAAAGCGTACTGTTCGGATTCCTCAATTCCAAAGAATTCCTCATACATTTTTCACACTCACCACCTCTTTCGGCGGGAAATTTTCTTTTTTCAGCGGCGTCTTACGAATCGTGCTGTCCCTGATCTGATACGGGCAGCGTGTGTAGTAGCAAAAGCGATACCGCCAGCGTGGCTGAAAGTATTCGCACCTTTTACATTCTTTCGGATACTGATAACGGGAATATTTTTTTCTCCTTTGCATCTTCTTTCACCTCTCTAACCCTTGATGCCAGTCTCACGCATTATCTGTTTCGTACACCATCCAATACAGGGTTGTACTCGTCCGTAAGGGCATCCATCACAATCGCTTTTTTTTTTTTCTGGTTCAAAAATAATAAAATAGCAGTTCTCTTTTCCGAGAGATCCCCCCTGCCTTGCATTTTTCCAGAAAAAGCACAGCGAGCAATCTTTCGGCTTTCCCGCAGCATATTTTTTATTACTCACATTCACTCATCCTGCCTTCCTTTTTTATTTTGGGTAAAAAAAGATCCGCCTGCA
>CALWLO010000260.1 GCA_944381545.1 uncultured Acetatifactor sp.
ACTGGTATCCCTGCCGGCTTTGGCTCCCCTGATCTTCACAAAATTCTGCAGAGCGCTCAGCATGGCCAGCACGAAAAAGGCTCCCGGCGCCAGCACAAAGATCCCTATGGGTGTAAATGCATCAGGCATAATCCGGGCGCCAAAGATCTCTCCCGTTCCCAGCAGTTCTCTCACTGCACCGATACAGGTCAGCGCTATGGTAAAGCCCAGTCCCATACCGATTCCGTCAAACAGAGAAGGAATGGGGGGATTCGTATAGGCATAACTCTCTGCCCGTCCCAGAATAATGCAGTTTACCACAATCAGAGGAATATACACTCCCAATGCGTCGTTCAAAGAGGGAAGATAGGCCTCTAACAGCAGCTGCACGATGGTCACAAAGGAGGCAATGATTACGATAAATGCCGGAATACGTACCTTTCCCGGAATCATATGGCGCATCAGGGAAATAATCAGGTTACTCAAAGCCAGTACCACCAATGTGGTGGCTCCCATACCAAAACCATTCATTGCGGAGGTGGTTACTGCCAGGGTAGGACACATACCCAGCATCAGAACAAAGGTAGGGTTTTCTTTTATCATGCCGTTTATCAGTCGTTCACCGGCGTTAGAAGCTTTTTTCATCTTACTCCCCTCCTTTCTGTAATTCCTGGGTAAAGGCGCTGACCGCACCATTGACTGCATTTGTCACTGCTTTTGTGGTAATGGTTGCGCCGCTGATCGCATCAATCTCACTGTCCGAGCTGCTGCCGGTACAGGTATAAGTGAATTCTGTCGCCTGCTTCTCTGCAAACTGCGGTATCAATACCTCTTCAGCCCGCATACCCAGTCCGGGTGTCTCGGAGATGGACAGAATAGATACGCCGCCCAACATCCCCTCCTCGGTTATTCCCACATACAGAGTAATATCGCCGGAATATCCCTCGCCGGAAGTGGTCTCTATCACATATCCCATAGAATTGCCTGCTTCATCCAGCGCCTGGTACACCGTACCGATCCGCACGCCATCCTCTGTCAGCTGCTGCGCCAGCTCTTCACCCGGAGTGTACGCAAGCTCTTCAAAGCGCTGCGCCTGTGCAAATACCGTCTGGCAGGCTTCCTGGATCTTCTTTTCCTGCTGCAGCGCTCTGGGCTGTGCCGTCACCTGGTAAACCAGTCCCAGCAGCAGGCCTGATATCAGCGTAATGCCAAACAGGATCAAGGTATCCCGGATCATATTTTTCTTATCATGAACCGCTTTATTTTCTGCCATGGCCCGCACCTCCTTTACCAAATGCCCTGGGCATGGTGATCTTCTCTATCAGGGGCACCAGCAGATTTCCCAGGATGATCGCATAGGATACTCCCTCTGCGGCAGGCCCGAAGATCCGGAAAATGCCGGTCATAATCCCTAAGAAAATACCAAACAGATATTGCCCCTTCACCGTAATGGGCCTGGTCACATAGTCCGTAGCCATAAAAAATGCACCCAGCATCAGCCCTCCGCCGGCCAGCTGTGCCGACAGATACTGGAAATCCAGGCCCTTGCCGCCAAAGATCAGCACAAACACGGCAAAGCTCACGATATAGCTGCCCGGGATCCGCAGGTCGATGACGCCAAGCAGGATCAGGAAGCAGGCGCCGATCACAATGGCGATCATGGAGGTCTCCCCTATCGTCCCGGCCGTCCGCCCGATAATCATATCCGTCACATTGACCGTCTCCCCTGCTTTCAGTGCCGCCAACGGCGTCGCTCCCGAATAGGCGTCACAGGTAAAGTCCGTCATCAGCGCCGGAAAAGAAATCAACAGAAAACATCTTGCTGCCAGAGCGGGATTCATGAAATTCTGCCCCAGCCCCCCAAAAAGCATCTTTACGATCAGTATGGCAAATACTCCGCCCACTGCGCCGATCCACAGGGGAGCATTTACCGGCAGATTCAGAGCCAGCAGCAGCCCTGTCACTACTGCGGACAAATCCGTTATGGTCAGTTTTTTCCGATAAAGCCCGAATAAAAATTCCGTCAGCACAGTGGAAGCCACCGTGACCAGGATATGTAGCAGAGCTCTTACACCAAAATGATAAATACCAAATCCGGCTGCCGGAAGCAGCGCCAGCACCACGGCCATCATGATACCATTGGTGGTGACTCTGGACCGGATATGAGGATTGGATGATACCTTTAACTTTCTATCCACGTCCCTTACCTCCTACTTTTTTCTCTTAGCCAGCTGAATTTTACGCATGGACTTGATCTCCTGGGTCAGCGGTCTCTTGGCCGGGCAGATAAAGCTGCAGCAGCCGCATTCACAGCATTCCATACCGTTATGCTTCAAAAATGCCTCTTCATCGAATCGCTCCGCATCATCTGCCAGACGGCTGGGCACCACCCGGCCGGGACACACCTCTACGCAGCGTCCGCAGTTAATACACGGCCCAGGCTCCATGGCCGACACCTCGTCCCTGGACAGGCACAGCAGCGCCGTGGAAATCTTGGTGGCAGGCACATCCAGATCAAACATGGCAGCTCCCATCATGGGGCCGCCGCAGATGATCTTCTCCGGCTCTCTTGCAAAGCCGCCCGCCGCATCTATCAGTTCCCGGTAATTCATACCGATCCTTACCCGGAAATTCTGCGGCTCCCGGATGGCATCTCCGGTCACTGTGACAATCCTTTCTATCAGAGGACGCCCCTGAGTCACCGCCCGATATATGGCTATCACCGTATCCACATTATTCACCACGCAGCCCACATCCGCCGGCAGCATGGAGGAATTGATCTGACGCCCTGTAACAGCATAGATCAGGGTGCGTTCTGCTCCCTG
>CALWLO010000261.1 GCA_944381545.1 uncultured Acetatifactor sp.
AAAGTCAGGATCGTCCGATACCCCTTTGCTGCCGCTACACTGGCCAGGCCAATACCGGTATTGCCGCTGGTGGGTTCGATAATTGTGGCGCCGGGCTTTAAGATGCCCTTCTTTTCTGCATCCTCCACCATGGACAATGCAATTCTGTCTTTAACACTTCCTGCGGGATTGAGGTATTCCAGCTTCACCAGGATATCCGCATTCTGAATCCCATTTGCTTTCCGATAATTGTCTACCCGCATCAGCGGAGTATGCCCAATCAGTTCTGTTGCCTTGTTATAAATTTTCGCCAAAAGTAATTCCTCCTTTAATTCCTAGTTCTTTGATATGAATGTTATGAATAGAATATGCTATTTTTACTGCGCTGTCAATTCTTTTTTGATGCCCGCAAAGACTTGCGCACTGTCCTCTTTTTTGGTAAGTTATTAGGGGTAACGTATGTTTTGTTTGTCATATGAGTCATAGCGAAGCTGTTACGCTTAGTCATAAAAGAGGTGCTGAGGATGATAACTGATAAAACTTATACTGTACCTTATGTATATGAAAAAAAAGAGGGGATGAAAAGGGCGATGCCCTCTCCGGTCCAGGTCACTGTGCCCGGCTCGAAAAGCCTTACCAACAGGGCCTTGCTGCTGGCTACTCTTGCTCAGGGTACTTCCATCCTGAGAGGAGTTTTGTTTTCCGATGATTCCCGGCATTTTCTGCAATGTATTCAGGATTTGGGCTTTGAAACCGCAGTGAATGAAGAAAAGAAGGAAGTCAGAGTTACAGGCTTGGGCGGAGCAGTGCCTCGGGTGGAGGCCAGCCAATATGTGGGCAGCGCAGGTACTGCCGCCAGATTCCTTACTGCCTACCTGGGAGTCTCCAGGGGAACTTATCATATGGACGCCTCCGCGCAGATGCGCAGGCGCCCCATGGCTCCGCTGATCGCTTCCCTGCGGGAACTGGGCTGCGAGATCTGCTGTGAAGAAGAGGAGGGATATTTTCCCTTTACGATAAAAAGCCACGGTTTTGGAAAGAATCAGATTACCGTGGATATTGCCCACAGCAGCCAGTTTCTCAGTGCGCTGCTCATATCCTCCTGTCTGTCCGCAGAGGATATGACCATCCATATCAAGGGTCAGCACGGCATGGCCTATATCCGGATTACCACCCGGATGATGGAGCAGTTCGGTGTTCATGCCGAGCCTTTATATTACTGCAGCGGCAATGCGGAAAGCCACGACTGCAGGGGCTGTATCAACAGCACCCAGCCTATGGGCTATCGGATTGTTACCGGACAGCATTATCGGGCTATGGACTATCAGATCGAGCCGGATGTATCCGCCGCCTGCTATTTCTATGCCATGGTACCGCTGCTGGGCATCCCCATGCAGGTCCTGCATGTGCATTCAAAAAGTATTCAGGGAGACCTGGCTTTCCTGGATATTCTGGTAAAAATGGGCTGCCGCCTTGAGGAAGCTCCTGACGGCCTGGTTCTGCTGCCCCCGGATGACGGACATTTTACCGGCGTTACTGCGGATATGTCCGCCTGTTCCGATCAGGCCATCACCCTTGCCGCCATCGCTCCCTATGCAGACAATCCGACTACGATCACGGGCATCGGGCATATCCGGTTTCAGGAATGCGACCGCCTGACTGCCATCTGCACCGAGCTGGCACGCATGGGAATACGCTGTGAGTCCACGGACAGCAGCATTACCATTTATCCCGGCACACCCAGTCCCTGCACCGTCCAGACCTATGAGGATCACCGCATGGCCATGGGATTTACCCTGACAGGACTGAGAGCCCCCGGAATCACCATCGACAATCCCGGCTGCTGCCGTAAGACTTTTGAAGAATATTATGAGGTTCTGTCAGAATGCCTCCTCCGTCTGTAATGAACCCCCTTTTTCGGAAGCTGTACCAGCACCACGGCGGCAAACACCAGAATGCAGCCCACAATCTGTCTTCCCGTCATGGTCTGATCCGTGGTCAGGAAGCCGATCTTATAAGCAATCCAGCCCGAAACCGTGGCAAATACGGACTCCAGGCTCAGAATGAGGGCCGCCACTGTGGGATTTACCCCTCTTTGCCCCACAATCTGCAAGGTGTAGGCCACGCCGCAGCTCAGGATTCCGGCATAGGCAAGGGAACCCATTCCGCTCTGAATCTGACTCCATGCCGGATTCTCCCAAATCAAAGCGCCCGTGCCGCAAAGGATACCGCAGACTGCAAACTGGATACAGGATACGGCCGCACCGTCCGTCTTGGGAGAAAAATAGTCCACCAAAAGGATATGTACCGTAAACACCAGGGCGCAGAGAAATACCAGCAGATCCCCCCTTCCCAGATCCATACTCTCCGTCATACACAGCAGATACATACCGGCGGCCGCCATAACCGCCCCCAACCAGACGATCCCCGATACCCTGCGTCTGAAAAAAATTCCTGCAATTGGCACAAAAATGATATACAGCGTGGTGATAAAACCAGCCTTTCCCACCGTGGTATACTGGATTCCGTATTGCTGGAGCGTGCTGGCAGCCGTCAGCGCCAGACCGCAGCAGACGCCAGCTTTCACCGTGAGACGCCAGTCCCTTTTCTCCGCTGTTTTCTCTGCCTTATGCCCTGCTGCCCCATGACAGAATCCCAGATAGACCGCCAGCACAAAAGCTCCAATCAGGGAACGCATCCCATTGAAAGTCAGAGGGCCCATATAATCCATGCCCTTGCTCTGGGAAACAAAGGCCATACCCCAGATAAATGCCGCCAATAATAAGAGCAAACTATGTCCTGTTCCCGTTTTTTCTTTTCT
>CALWLO010000262.1 GCA_944381545.1 uncultured Acetatifactor sp.
AGATAGCGGATGGCGCTGAAAATATAGCAGCACAATTACATGAGTATATAATCCGGCAAATTATAGACCGCATGATGGAGCGCATAGGACGGGGAGAAAGCTACCTGCTGACATCCTCCGACCGCTGGCGAATAGAGGTATTGCAGGATGCCGGGTATCTACTGGAAGACATTACGGCAGAACTGTCCAAGTACACCAGACGGCAGGAGAAGGAAATCAAGGCGGCTATGGAAGAAGCTGGCGTGAAAGCGTTGGAATACGATGATAAAATCTATCGGGCCGCCGGACTGTCTCCCATGCCGCTGACGCAATCCCCGGCGCTTATACGGCTCATGGAAAGGAATTACCGGGCAACGCTGGGGGAATGGAACAATTACACCAGATCCACAGCACAGGCGGCGCAGCGGCTTTTCCTGAACGAGTGTGACTTGGCCTACAATAAGGTCATGAGCGGTGCTGTAGCGTACAATCAGGCCGTCAGAGAGGCGGTTGAGAGCGTGGTAAGTAATGGCGTATATGTTCAATACCCGTCTGGACATCGCGATACAATAGAGACAGCGACAGCGAGAGCCGTAAGGACGGGAATAGCGCAGGCGTGCGCTGATATAACGCTTGCCAGAATGAGGGAAATGGAATGCTCACTGGTACTTACATCGGCACACATCGGAGCACGTACAGGATCGGGCGGCCCGGACCATACAAATCACCTGTACTGGCAGGCTGGAATATATTCTGTTGATTGGGATAAGGTTGACAGGGCAAAGAAAAAAGAGGGAGGTTAATCCCTCTTGACACTTTCGAGATACGCGGATACTGCTTTATCAAATAGTTTGCTTAAAGGTATCCCCGTTTCTTCAGAATATTCCTTCAGCTTTGCATATAACTCTTTGTCGATTGATGTAGATATAGCAGTACGATTTTTTAATCCTCTGTTAGATACCATATGAATGCCTCCTTTTAAAATAGAATACCATATCTTTTTATTCATTGCAATTACTTTCAATTTATGATAAAATAAAAATAAATTGAAATAAATTGAAATAATAAAAGGAGAGATTATATGACATTTGAGGAGTTTTGCGTAGAGAATGGGAAAAGGCAAAAGGAAGAAGTTCAGCAGACTGGGAGGTATTCTCATGGAATGGCTGGCACAAGGCTTTATAGAATATGGTCTGGAATGAAAATAAGGACTTCAGAAAATGCACAGCCGCACAATAAAGTTGCATACTTTGATAGAGGAATAAAGGTATGCAAAGAATGGGAAAGATTTGAGACGTTTTTATTCTGGGCTTATATAAGCGGATACAATAAAGACTTAACGATAGACAGAATAGACGTTGACAAAGGCTATTCACCGGATAATTGCCGTTGGGTTCCGCTGAAATGGCAAAATAATAATAAACAGAGCAGTTGGAGGATAGAGTATCAGGGCCAGACAAAAACTGTAGGAGAATGGGAACATTTTTTCGGCGTTCGGCGCGAATATATCAGAGGAAAACTTAATCATGGCTGGACGTTTGAAGAAATTGTAGAAAATATAAAAAATCCCACAACGTTAAATAAGAACAATAAAAGCGGAATTAAGGGAGTTCTGTTTGATAATAACCATTCAAAATGGAGGGCTTATATTTCTGTAGGCGGGAAACGTGTGGAAGATAGGGTTTTCCGAACAAAGGAAGAAGCAATAGAAGCAAGAAAACAAATGGAGTTAAGATATTGGGGTTATACCAATATTGAATAAAGGGGGCGATTGAATGAGTAGTTTGTATCCAGATTTTGTTGATACCTGTGGATGGGGCAAGGTTGACGGGATTTGCGGGGCAAACTGCCGAACGTCATAGCTTCGGCCCGTACTACGAGGGGCAAGAAAATCCTTATAAAGATATAATGACCGCCGATAATGTTCGCATGGAGAAGCTAGAGCAACGCCAACGGGCGTTAGAGCGGCGAGTGCGCAAAACCAAGCGTGAGGTCATGGGGCTGCAAGAAGCCGTGGAGAAATGCCAGGATGAAGCAGCGAAGTTTGAGCTTCAGCAGATACTTGATAGAAAGTCTTTTTTGCTGTCGCGGCAGAATAAGGCGTACAGCGATTTTTGCAAACAGAATGATCTGCGCCCATTGAATGAGAGATTACAGATTGCCAAGTGGAGCCGTGAGCAGGCTGCGAAGGCTAGAGGGGCGGCAAGAAGGTATCAGAATGTGAAGGGAACATGACTATGACAAATGAGCAAAAGTGCATTGTTGAAATGTATAAGATGTTAGATGAGATAGTGGAAAGGGCCAAAAAGCATGATTTTTCTTTGTTGCGTCCTGCAGGGATTGGTGGGTGTGATATGTATCAAGGCGCACCTGTAATTTGTCGTGCTTTTAATGGCTTATCTGCGGATTATGCTGATGTTTTACATGAGGCATTTAAGGAGTATGAGCATGAGCAGATGGAAACCGTATAATCCAAACCCTAAGAACGCCCGTGTCGGGGACTGCACCATCCGGGCAATCTGCAAGGCCCTAAATTCAGACTGGGAAACCGTGTTCGCTGGCGTAATGGTAAAAGCCTGCCAGCTGTCAGATATGCCGTCTGCCAATCATGTATGGAGCGCATACCTCCGGGAGCATGGATTCCACCGAAATATTGTGGACGACCACGGGCAGCATGTGTACACTGTTGACGACTTCTGTCGCGACCACCCGGAAGGAACCTACGTTCTGGGGATTGACGGGCATGTGGTATGTGTGCAGGACGGGTATTACTGGGACAGCTGGGATAGTGGGCAGGAAATACC
>CALWLO010000263.1 GCA_944381545.1 uncultured Acetatifactor sp.
TGACTAGCGGTATTATACCGGGTATACCGCCGCAGCTGGGTGCGCACCCGGGCGGTAAGCTCCAGAGGATTGAAAGGCTTGGTGATATAGTCGTCGGCGCCCAGTGTCAGGCCGGTGATCTTGTCCATATCTTCCCCTCTGGCAGTCAGCATGATAATCGGAAAAAGATATTTTTCCCGGATCTGCTGGCAGAGGGCAAAGCCGTCCATATCCGGCAGCATTACATCCAGTATCGCCAGGCTTAGGCTCTCCCGGGCCACACAGGACAGCGCTTCTGCAGCATTGTAACAGGTAAATACCTCATAACCCTCGTTTTTCAGGTAGACGGTCACCAGGTCGGCGATGGCTGCCTCGTCATCCACAATCATGATTTTGTCCGGCATATTTCCTGACATCCTCCTTGCAAATACAATGTTATCAGGCTCATTGTAACAGCAGGGAAAGAAAAACGCAATGGATAAAATTCTATGATAGGTATGGATGAGAAAGCAGATCAGGGGTCTGACCCAGGCTTCCTTAAATGCTCAGGATGGTATCTCCGCAGTACAGACAGCCGAGGGCGCTCTGACGGAAGTACAGGATATGCTCCGGAGAATGAACGAGCTGGCAGTTAAGGCTGCTAACGGAACCAATTCTGAGGATGACAGAAGTTATATTCAGAACGAGATCGATCAGCTGACTACGAAGATAGACCGTGTGGCAGAGACAACCAAGTTCAATGAAACATATCTGCTGAAGGGCGATAGGGATGCTTTGAAAGACTATACTTATTCTTATGCCGCAGCAACCAATAAAGTGGCGGAGGTAACTATGCCGACAGATGCCACCGTCGCAGGAGGCAGTAAGTTTACAAGTGTTACTTTCCACCTCCATTACGGCAGAGGATGGTACGATTACGGTTAGTGCAAGGGTAGATGCACCGGCGGCATATGATGCGCTGGGTAATAAGATTTCAGCGGCCACAGCGGATGTTACGGCAAAGCAGGATCTGACGGGAGCTCTTACTTTGACGCTTCATGTAGGAGCTGACGCTACGGCAAATAACCAGATCTCTCTGAATATTGGAGCTATGAGTGCCAAGGGACTTGGTGTAAATGGTTTAAAGGTAGACGGTTCTAATGACAGCAATGCGTTAGACGCTGTTGAGACGATTAAAGAAGCGATCCAGAAGGTTTCCACACAGAGATCTGCTCTCGGTGCTGTTCAGAACAGACTGGAGTCGTTTGGAAGAGTTATATTGTTTGGTAAAAAAAGATGGGTATACAAAAATTTATAAGGCATCTGATAATAAGTTGATTAGGGATTTGTATGAAGCCGGGGATTTGCTGGGACAGTTATGGCGGCAGGGATTATTATTGGAAGAGGTAGCTGAATGACACTTGTGTTCTTATTTGGAAGAGATTTCCATGAAAGCGGTATTGGATATTATTTTACCTAAAATTTTGCCGGAAACCGTCCGCTTTAAAACGATTCCACATAGTGGGAAAAGCGATTTGGAGGCTTCCATTCCACATAAATTGAAAGCTTGGCGAGAGCCAGATACAAAGTTTATTATTGTAAGAGATCAGGACAGCGGTGATTGTATCCAGGTGAAAGCTGCTCTGCAGAAACTGGCAGAACCATATGGACGGGATGTGCTTATTCGAATTGCGTGCAGAGAACTGGAAGCATGGTACTTAGGGGATTTGAGAGCTGTATCCATGGCGTATGGTGCGGATGTAAACAAGCTGTCAGAAAAAAAGAAAATTTCGTAATCCTGATGCATTGGGCAATCCCAAGGAAGAGCTTAGGAAAATGTTTCTTAAGCATCAACAACTGGATGGCGCAAGAAAGATAGCCGTACATATAGATGTGGATCATAATGCTTCTGTCAGTTTTAATTTCTTTGTATCAGGAGTGAGAAAATTTGCATCCTCTGCAGAATGAGTCAGGTATAAATTTTCTCCATCTACAGATACTATTTCCAGAAACGGTAAAGTATAGCAAATGGAGGAATTTTAATATATGAAAGCAACAGGAATTGTCAGAAGAATAGATGATCTCGGCAGAATTGTAATTCCCAAGGAGATCCGCCGTACCCTGCGGATCAGAGAGTCTGATCCCCTGGAGATCTATACGGACAGAGAAGGCCAGGTCATTCTGAAAAAATACTCTCCCATCGGGGAGATGACCACTTTTGCCAAACAGTATGCGGAATCCCTGGCACAGGTATCCGGCCATACGGCGCTGATCAGCGACAGGGATCAGTTTATTGCCACGGCAGGAGGCGGCAAGGCATATCTGGGCAAAGAGGTGGGCAGGCAGCTGGAAGAGAGAATGAACAACCGGGAGACAGGAGTCTGTTCCCAGGGGGATCGGAATTTCTTTCAGGTCTGTGATGAGGTAGAGGGTGAATATCAGCACCTGGCTTTTACTCCCATTATCTGTGAGGGGGATGTGATCGGTTCTGTGATTTTGCTGGAAAACGACCACAAAGGGAAAATGAGTGAAGTGGAATATAAGCTGATTATGTCGGCTGCAGGCTTTCTGGGCAGACAGATGGAGCAGTAGCGCATCAACAGAGGGACAGATCACCCATCCGGAGGTCTGTCCCTCTGTCATTTTTGTAACAGTTCAGCCATGCCGTGATTCCTCAGGCGGTCTTTTCCCCGGTCAGGATGCGGCGGTTTATCCAGATACGATACCAGAAGATCCCCAGGAAAATCAACTGCAACACAAGGTAGATCAGGGATATCCAGAACAGATCAAAAAACCAGATC
>CALWLO010000264.1 GCA_944381545.1 uncultured Acetatifactor sp.
TCGGGCATTCTCCACAAGAATTTGAGATTCCGCAGAGCGGGATTATGGGGGATAAAATGTATACGGAAGATGATTATCTGATGTTGTCCGGGCTGCAGCATTTTGCATATTGCAGGAGACAATGGGCGCTGATCCATATAGAACAGCAGTGGGCAGAAAATGAGCGCACGATAGACGGACATCTGTTTCATAAAAAAGCCCATGATGCCAGTGCCATAGAGAAGCGTGGCAGCTTAATCATCACAAGAGGACTTCCGGTGAAATCAAGTACCCTGGGCATATCGGGCATATGTGATGTTGTGGAATTTCACAGCTCGAAGGATGGAATCACGCTCTTTTCCGTTGATGGGCGCTGGCAGCCCTACCCTGTGGAATATAAAAAGGGGGAACCTAAGACAAACAATGCCGATGAACTCCAGCTTTGTGCACAGGCAATGTGCCTGGAGGAAATGCTCTTATGTGATATTCCCTGCGGCAGTCTGTTTTATGGTAAAGACAGGAGGAGAACACGGGTAGAGTTCACCGTAGAACTGCGGAATCAGGTAAAAGAGATGCTGCAGGAAATGCATGATTTGTGGCAAAAGGGCTATACCCCGAAAGTAAAGGCGCATAAGGGCTGTAATGCATGCTCTCTGAAGGATATCTGTGTCCCCAAGTTAGAAAAGACCAGAAAAGTTTTGGCATATATAGAAGCAAATGTAGCGGAAAGCAGTATGCAGGGAGAATAGATTGAAAAAATTATTAAATACTTTGTTTATTACCAGTGAGCAGGCATATTTAAGCTTGGAGGGAGAGACGGTCTGCGTAGAAATTCAGAAACAAAAGGCGGGACAATTTCCTCTGCATACATTGGAAAGTATTGTCTGCTTCTCTTATAATGGTGCTACCCCCGCATTTATGGGAGCTTGTGCAAATCGTGGAATAAATCTGGCTTTTTTTCATCCTTACGGAAAATTTTTGTGCCGTGTGACGGGAGAAAGCAGGGGCAATGTATTGCTGCGCAGAGAGCAGTATAGAGTGGCAGATGATGATCGCAGCAGCTGTATGATCGCAAGGAACTTTATTTTGGGCAAGGTGTATAATTGCCGTTGGAGTATCGACAGAACGCTGCGGGATCATGAACTGCGTATCAATACAGAGAAATGTAAAAGAGCCATACAATTCTTAGTGCAGGCAATGGATAAAATAAAGGTAGAAGAGAATACAGAAACACTACGGGGGCTGGAAGGAGAAGCGGCTTCAGTTTACTTTGGCGTCTTTGATGAACTTATTTTGAATCAAAAAGAGGATTTCTATTTCCATGGAAGAAATAAGCGCCCTCCACAGGACTGTATGAATGCCATGTTGTCATTCGGATATACGCTGCTGGCAAATGATTGTGCGGGAGCTCTGGAAGGTGTGGGCCTTGATTCTTATGTCGGATTTATGCATAGTGACCGTCCCGGTAGAAAATCTCTGGCTCTTGATCTGATGGAGGAGCTCCGACCTGTTCTGGTGGACCGCTTGGTGCTGACCCTTGTCAATAACCGCCAGATTCGAAAGGAGCATTTCAACATCCTGGAGAGTGGAGCGGTGGAATTTACGGATGAGGGTAAGAAAAAATTTTTATCAGCATGGCAGGAACATAAAAAGGAGCAGATGACACATCCCTATTTGAATGAGAAAATTTGTTGGGGACTGGTGCCTCATGTGCAGTCTTTACTGCTTGCCAGGTATCTGCGTGGGGATATAGATGGATATCCTCCGTTTTTGTGGAAGTGAGTCTGCAGAAGGCAGAAAGAGATTTTGCTTTTTGCGCAGTCAGAAAACTGTCTGAAGTATCCGGAAAGTCCAGCGGTGACATGTCAAGAGGAAAATAAAAATCAATAGATTTTTGCTGGTTTTCCCTAAAAATGGGCGCACTTTCCCAAGCCCCGCTATTTTCGATTTTTTAGCCGGGCGTGACTTCACCGTGAGAATCCAAACCTATTTGGATTCCGGTGCCCTATACAGGCAGTTGTCTTTCAACAGTCGAAAGACTAGCCGCACCAATTTACGGGCAGTTAATGCGAGGGCACGTTTGTGCTGGTACTTGTTCACCTCTTTATATTTGCGGTGATAGAAGCTGCGGTACTCTGCGTCGCATCTCACAAGAGACAGGGCAGCTTCACACAGGTAGTACTTTAAGTATCGGTTGCCGGAATGAATCAGGCGTGTGTTTTGCGCCTCAAAGTCTCCGGACTGATGCTGTGACCACACAAGGCCAGCGTATTTGGCCAATGAGGCCTGAGTGGGAAAACGGTTGATATCACCGATTTCCGCAATAATACCAGCTGAATAGACAGGGCCGATCCCATTGACAGATGTCAGGGTATTCGGAATCAGAGCCATCTGTTCAGCAATCGCCTTATCAAAGGCTTTGATCTGTGATTCCATAGCTCTCATAGAGCTTATGGATATGGAAAGCACCTGATTGACGGAGTCGTTTACCGTTTTTGGGAGACGGTAAGAGCTCCGGGCGGCTTTCTGGATGGCTTTCGCCACGGAATCCGGGTCAGGGAAACGGTTTTTCCCTTTTTCGATAATGAATTCCGTGAGCTGATGTAAGTCCATGTTTGCTAACGTCTCAGCCGATTCAAAGGATTCATAGACGGCTAAGGCAGTAGTGCTGAAGGTATCGGAAAATACCTTCTCCTGCGCCATCGTAGAATA
>CALWLO010000265.1 GCA_944381545.1 uncultured Acetatifactor sp.
ATCTTCCCCTGTCCTGTCAGCCGACAGATAATATGCGTAATAATTCATGTCCGAGGTGTCGCCATGTCTCTGGTAATGTTCCAGTCTTTTTTCTGCATTTTTTACAAATGAGTCGTCTCCTGAAAATCCATTTCTTAAGAGTTCTTCCCGTCCCCACGTGGATATATCCTGCAGGACAATTGGAGTGTCGGGAGCCTTTTGATCAATCAGGATATCTCCCCTGTGAAACGGTGTGGGAAAAGGGAACCACATTCCCTCAAATGTAATTGCTGTATCGATTTCAGAATCTGACAGACAGTCTTTTCCCCCCAGCGAAAGGACATTTAATTGCCGATCTGTCTCAATCCACAATTCCTTTTCCTGTTTTGCCGCTCCATCAGCAAAGTAATGTTTTGTAATTCGGATCTTTTCTACATCGTCTTCCAGCCAGTTCTCTGTTAAATTTGAAACTGCTGTCTGGTAATCCGGAAAATATAAACCCAAATCAACCCAATCATTTTTTCCCAGTTCCATTTCGTAACATTCTATCGTATATACTGCTTTCTCCTGCTGATAAAACCCGGCCAGCATTTTCTTCTGCAGTGCCATGTAGTCTTTCAGAAACTGATGAAAACTTGGGAGCGCCTTCATATTAGGCCTCTCTTCCAGAGAACAATCCGGCATGGTGTTGATGATTTCCTGCCATGCATCAAACTTTTCTTTTAAGGGAACAGTTCTGCTCATATAAATCAGAAAAGCCGCCTCAGGAACCGTAAACTGATGCTGAAGTTCTCTTAAATACTCGCGGATATCTTTTGAATTAATAAAACGGAAAATATTCATCCTTCGTCTCCCCACTTTTTGCTGCATTCATATTTTTCCTTTCTGTGCAATCAATATAACAGGACGCATGGGGCAAAATCGGGCCACGGAAAATGATATTGTATTCCCTGTAAAAACACAGTCTGAAACAAAAAGAAAGGGGAAACATAGATGATAGACTTCACAAAATTTGTAAATTCCAATGCCGTCCGTAATCATTTACAACAAATCCGCTATCAGCCAACCGCTATGGAAGCCGCCTGGCTCGTATGGCAGTGTGAAACGATCAGTTTAGAAGAAAAATATACCGCCTGGCATAAGATTATCGACACTCTCCCGGATTGTCCTACTGATAGCCTTACGTCGCGGCTAAAAAAAGAGTACAAAGACAGCACACACGCTTTCCTGCGTGCATATATTGCACAGCAGAAAGAACTGACAGCCGCATTTTATCAAACCGATGAACCCGCGGTTTATCATGCAGAATATCAAATTCTTCCAAAAGGAAAACTCTTCTGGCGGGAACATCGCAGTATCGAAGAAGGCTTTCCCACTCTGGAATCAACTTTGCAGGCGATTCCAAAAAATGAGGGAGATATCATCTATATCACGATTTATAAAGAGAATTCCAGGGGGGACTTCCTGATGGCTGCCAGATTTCTCCCGGATCAAAGGCTTGCATTTATGGATGCGCGTCCGGGATCCATGTGTGCCTGTAATATGTCCAAAGACAAATGGGCTCTGTATTCCGGTGTGCTCTATTATATAGGCAGAGTTTTTACTTGGGAAAATATTCCTCTGCCCTTTCGCTCCGGAGATATTCTCTACAATCCAAATATGCCGGAAGGAATGTTCTGCGGCGGTGTCTTCATCGCTGTAGAGACAAAATCTCAGCGCTGTGACGGGGGATTTTTCCTGTATGATAACAGGCCGGACAGGATATGCCATCTTTATCCACAGCTGATAGACTGCGAATATTATCCGGTGGAGGCTCTGTCTGAGTGTTACCGGATTTTTCCCCTGATAAGCAAATTCTTAAAAGGGAAGAATATTGCTCTGGATCCGTGGGATTTTGCAGAACTCATAAACGACTATCACGATCTTTTAATCCCTCCTGCTGTGCCTGAAGAGACTGAAGCAGATGATGACGGAGACGGGCTCTCTATTACCATGCAAATCGCAAAAGTCCCGGCAGGAATGGATTTTGAAGAGTTCATCGATATTATGGAGAACGACAATGAGTAAATGATTCCCTGGCACTATGTGAAATATGATCTAAAGGAAATGACAGCCGACGCGCAATGCATGATGGATCAATGTGCATTGAACAAAATGGAGGGATAACAAATGCATCGTACTAGCAGCGTATTTTATTTGTCAGATTATTCGATTCGGAGACCCATAAGCAGTATCTTGCAGTTTTTCAGTGACTTGAAATGTTGTCTGGACCGGATACGAAAGGGCTATTGTGAAAAGGACCTGTGGGAGATCGATACCTGGTTTCTGAACGTCATGCCGGACATGTTGGAAGAGTTTAATCGCTGTAAAAACAGTTATCCGCAGACTTTCTTGGAACAATACATTCAAAAGCATGAAAAGGAACTTTCCGTCTCCAAAGAAAAATTTTTTATTCCAGACGCAAGGGAATTCCCGGAACTTTATGAAAAATTTTTTATTTCCATCGCAAGGGAATTCCCAGAACTTTATGAAAAAATAGAAACGGAAGCTTATGAAGCATGGGGGAGTACTTTACTGGAAATGGCAGACTTGATGCGAAAAGGGTGGTGCGCCGGCTGGAAATTAAAGGATGGGTGGGAATACCGCCTTCAATGCCGAAAGAAAGCTTTGGAGATGTTTCAAACCTAT
>CALWLO010000266.1 GCA_944381545.1 uncultured Acetatifactor sp.
AGTTGCAGCCGAAGAAGTCGTACTGGCGGCGATAAGAACAGCGGGAGAGGCCGCCTTATAGAAAGGAATGACTGGTATTTTAGACAATAGTTTAAACTGAAGCGGATAAACCAAAACAAGAATCACAATCATAGCTGCATAGTCCGAAATCACAAACTTTATAACTTCAGCCAAAGTGCTGACATCTAATGTATGTACAAGCTCGGACATTAAGGCCAAAATTCCGTAGGGTGCAAATCCCATGACAATATCAGTGACCTTCAGCATGATTTCAGCGCCCTGATCAAAAAGGTCAATGACCCCACGGACTTTTTCTCCCAGCAGAAGCATTGTGACACCTAAAATAATTGCAAAGAATAAAATTTGCAGCACATTGGCATCGTTTAGTGCTTGAAATGGATTTGTAGGAACCCAGGAAACAATATTATCGATGAGGCTAAAATCAGAAGAATCAACCTCTACACTTTCGTCCAAAAAAGCTGTGCTTCCTGCGCCAGGTTGTGAAATAAGACCAATTGCTGTACCAATTATTACAGCGATAAGAGAGGTAACTGCGTAATAAAGTAATAGCCGTCCCCCTACGGAAGCTAAGGATTTTGCATCTTCCATTTTGGTTATGCCGCTGACAATCGTGAAAAAGATAACTGGTGCCACCAGCATTTGAAGCATTCGAAGGAAGATATCGCCGATAGGTTCCATAATAAAGGCTACTTGCTCGCCCACAGTAAATCCAATGATCAGACCCAGAACAATTCCAATAAATATTTTGGTATATAGCGGTTGACGTTTCCACCAATTCATGTGGTCCAACTCCTTTAGTTTATATTTCATGAATTTGTACAGATATTTAACTTGGAGTGGAAGCTTCCTTGTCGAGCTTCATTATAACGGCAGGCTCTTCCATGAACAAATACGTAAACCGTTATAGCAGTATATAGAAAATCGTATAGAGGACTTCTTATGAATCGAAATATCAACTATATTGGTATGTTAAATCTGTTGCGTACACTTCAGACAGCCGGCTTGATGAGCCAGAAAGAAGCCCGAAACATCGCGGCTCGACTCAAGATCGAAACCGGCGCAGACGTCATGGTTTCTCTCTGATTTTTGTATCCTTTGGATATAGATATTTCAAGAGGATGCTGGTATTGTGTGTTGCTGAAAAGAGGTGAAAGCCCAGTGAGCAAACAGGAAAAAGTAGATGGTTCTCTGGCCTTAAACAGTCCCCGCATCATTGTAATCCCGTCCAACACTCCAGAACAGACCAGGAAGCTCCGGGTAGCCGCATACGCCCGAGTGAGCTCCAACTCAGAGGACCAGCTGAATTCCTTCGCCGTCCAGAACGCCCACTATACAGATCTTATTACCAGCAATCCAGAGTGGGAGTTTGTGGACGTCTATGATCCCCGTCATCCTTTGGGGCACCTTTATCGTTTTTTTTGTTTTAGCCACACTGCACTTTCTGCCCCAACTAGTGTGTTGGATCAATGGCGGAGCATTATTTTCCACCGATGTCATGGTCAATCTGTATGTCGCTGTTTTTAACTTGGAAGCTGCGCTGCTCATTGCACTGCTGATCTACTCACTCCAAGTCTCCTCGGAACGCCGGGATCATAGAGCACGGAGCCGGAATGCAAAGCGTATCCTACTGACTGAACTGGAATCTGGCCTAGAGTACATTGTCCGCCAACCTAAAGTAGGAAACACTGCCGGCATCAGCAGTCTTCTCTCCGATTTGCTGATTGCCTATCTTCCGGACATTCAAAAGGATCTTCTACCAAATCAGCTTCATCATTTGATTAAAGTCACCGATATCCTGATCTCAATGGCCCATCGATCCGCAAATCAGGACAGTAGTGAAGCAGCTGATTACCTCCAGAGCAATCTTTACTTTCTAGTTCAGGAAAGTTTTCTTCCAGCTATGGGCAGCCCCTTTGCGGATGCATTCTTCCGAATCGGCGATTTCCGCACAGCATTGAACGAGGAGACCCGGAAGGTCCTGACTGCGTTGGCATCCAAGGAAACATACCTTTCGCCGGTGGATGGGAAACGGCTCCTGGATACGAAGGGAAATCCTCTCGTAGAAATCATGGATAACGGCCGAACCCGGATCTGGGATGAAAAAGGGACGTTGCTGTGTGATGCTGTTCTGGACACTGACAGCACCGATTTGGCAGGGATAAAAGAGGGATGGGCACGACTACCAAGCTATGAGGGAGAGTACCGGAGCGGCCTGCGAAACGGTCGTGGATGCAGCTACTCCGTGCTCTATCACCATAAACTTTTTGATGGGATCTGGCAGGACGGCAAGCCCCAGACGGGAATTTGGTTCGACATCGTGGTTCAACGCACTGGCGAGGATACGTATGAGAAGCTGTTTCCTTACTGGAAAGATCATAGTCTTACCGAGTCTGCCATTATGAAACTGTTTTCTGGTGAGTGGGAGGAGGAAGGCGTTATCCAGCTTGATGAACTGTTTGTGGTTGATGTTCAAAGACACGAGGACAGAAGTGATGTGATAAATCTTCGTCCGCTGGAACAGTTTATGGTACAACAGGATCCTAAACACCGTCAAGTTGTGCTGGATCAGCTCCGGGAGTGGTCAGGGGCGGCAATCGATGATCAATGAAACGGCTCACGTTTAAATTTCTGTTTTGCCGATTC
>CALWLO010000267.1 GCA_944381545.1 uncultured Acetatifactor sp.
CAATTATCCCGCAGCTTGTACCCAAAAATCAGTTAGTAAAAACCAATGGGTGGATGCAGCTTCTGAATTCAGGTTCTTTTTTGCTGGGCCCGGTAATCGGCGCGTCTTTATATGCGATTTTCCCGATGCCAATCGTTCTGATGAGTGATGTGGCAGGAGCAATTTTAGCAAGTATTGCGTTAGCAGTCGTTAAAATCCCAGAACTTGAAAAAACGGAACAGGAAGAACAGCATTTTATAGCAGAAATAAAAGAGGGACTGCAGGTATTCAAAGAAGATAAAAAACTCTTTTATATCGTGATCGCAGAGGCACTCTGCATGTTCTTTTATGCGCCATTATCCTCCCTTTATCCGCTGATGACAAGCGATTATTTTAAGTTATCGGCAATGTATGGCAGTGCTGTAGAGTTATCTTTTGCAATCGGCATGATGGTATCCTCACTTTTATTTTCCAGTGTTCTGAAGATAAACCGGAAAATCAGAGTTTCTTTTATGGGTCTGTTTGGAATGGGAGTTATATCGCTGCTCTGCGGCATCATACCGCCTGTTTACGCCGGCTGGTTTTTCTTTGCAGGAAGTTGTATCTGTTTGGGGGCTTCCGGAAATGTCCATACAATTCCGCTGACCGCGTATATGCAGGAAACCATATCCCCGGACAAGATGGGACGGGCATTTTCGGTTCTAACGCTGATTTCCTCTGTTACAATGCCAATCGGTTTACTTTTCAGCAGTCCAATAGCAGAAAGAGTAGGGGTAAATGTCTGGTTCTTTATTTCTGGTCTGTGTATGATTGCGCTTACTACCGGCGTTTCAATACGATATGCGGCAGAATGCAGGAGAGAAAAAGATGATTTGGGAATTTCAGATGTCAGATACTGAGTAAGTAATAAAGCTATGGCTTTTCGGAAATGAGAATGGGATTGCCTGTGGGCTGTGCGATAGATGCATGGTCTGCGGGCCTTATTTTTGCCTGTAATACTCCCTTAAAACGCTATATAAATCTCTGTATTCTGAAGAAGGTTATCCTTCAGACAGGTGGGGAATTCGGTTCTTTTTTATAATATTTTTAAATATAAGATTTACAATTTTCGAGAACGGCAAAAATATGTTTTGTTATATCGTGAATATTTGAATTTATTGCCGGATATGTGCTATACTCTATAAAGTAGTACAAGTATTGATTTGATTTACAATGGAGGCAGTATGGGATATCTTTCAGTAAATGAAACAGCGAAAAAATGGCATATATCGGAGCGCAGCGTAAGAAATTATTGCGCTCAAGGACGTGTAAATGGAGCAGTTCTTACCGGAAAGGCATGGAACATTCCCGAAGATGCTGAAAAACCGGAGCGCTCGAACAAGAGAAAAGCAAAGGTGACTTTACTGGACATTTTACAGGAGCAGAAATCAAGCAACTATCCAGGGGGGATTTATCATAAAACGCAGATTGATTTAACCTATAACTCAAATCATATAGAAGGCAGCCGTCTGACCCACGATCAGACAAGATACATTTTTGAAACCAATACAATTGGCGTGGAAAATGAGGTGCTCAATGTAGATGACGTAATTGAAACGGCAAATCATTTCCGCTGCATTGATATGATCATAGATCATGCAAAATCTGCTTTGACAGAGAAGTTTATTAAGGAGCTTCATCTGACTTTGAAAAGCGGAACCAGCGATTCCAGAAAAGAATGGTTTGCGGTGGGGAATTATAAGAAACTGCCAAATGAGGTTGGCGGTATGAATACCGCTCTTCCCGAAGAAGTTGCTGACAGGATGAAAGAGTTGCTGACAGAATATAATGCCAGGAAAGAAAAGACTTTTGAGGATATTCTGGATTTTCATGTGAAATTTGAAAGAATTCACCCGTTCCAGGACGGCAACGGACGTGTGGGCAGATTGATTATGTTTAAAGAGTGCCTGAAATACAATATTGTTCCGTTTATCATCGAAGATAATCTGAAGCTGTTCTATTATCGAGGATTGAAAGAATGGGACAACGAAAAAGGATATCTGACAGATACATGCCTGACGGCACAGGACAGATATAAGGCGTATCTGGATTATTTCAGGATTGAGTATTAAGATTGTTTTCAAATTACGCAAAGAGAAATAGTAAACTGGCAATTAGAAAATATTGATACAAAGTGACAGCAGACTATTCATAAATATAATTTGTAAAAGTATTGATCCGGGAGAGCTGCTTGTAAATCTGGAACTGATGAAAGCAGGATATCCGCCGATTGATATTAAATTTACAGATCGGGTTGCTTATTACAATGCTTTTGATGAATATCATGTAAATCATAATCTGAATGCAATGGAAAAGTTGTTTGCCGGGTACGTGAATACAAGGTTTGACAGCTATCTGGCAATGTTGGAAGAATGAAGATTATAGTATTGAAATAAAATAAGGATGTTTTACTTGACAAGCTAATATGCTAAAATAGGACGGTAGTAACACACCCTCATTCTTACTACGTTTTTACTACTTTTGACGGCCTCAATATGCCACATTTTGCCCCGTTTTGCTTATTCTGTGATTGTTTTAACAATCTCAGCGGCAACTACATACCCGGCAAATCGCGGCAAAACAGGGCAAACTAACGCAAATCAGGAGGACTTTAAAATATGATACGAGT
>CALWLO010000268.1 GCA_944381545.1 uncultured Acetatifactor sp.
TGGAACTGGCTTCCGCAGCAGCAATGGTATAATAGGTGGGGATCGCATACTGTACCAGGCTTAGGTCAAATTCCTCCACAATCGCTCTCCGGGCACGAAGCACCTCTGCCGCCTGCAGTACTGCCGCTTTTACCTCCCCGTCCAAACCCTCCCCAAAATAGTCTCTGGGAATTCCGATCCTCATCCCCGATACATCTTCCACCAGAGCGCTGGTAAAGTCCGTATCCCGGCGCAGCACAGAAGTGGAATCCTTGGGATCATGGGAGGCAATGGTCTCCAGCACCGCTGCGCAGTCCGATACATTCCTGGTCAGAGGACCAATCTGATCCAGCGAGGAGCCATAAGCAATGAGACCGTACCGGGACACTGTGCCATAAGTGGGCTTCATACCCACCACACCGCAGTAGCCTGCCGGCTGGCGGATGGAACCGCCGGTATCCGAGCCTAGGGCAAAAAAGCATTCTCCCGCTGCTACTGCCGCCGCACTGCCGCCGGAGGAGCCTCCGGGCACATGCTCCGGATTTCTCGGATTGCGGGTCACACCATAGTAGGAGGTCTCCGTAGTGGAACCCATGGCAAATTCATCCATATTGGTCTTGCCGATAATCACGGCTCCCGCAGCCTCCAGATTCCGTACCGCCTCTGCCGTATAGGTAGGAATAAAGTTTTCCAGTATTTTTGAGGAACAGGTAGTCAGCATCCCCTGAGTGCACAGGTTATCCTTAATAGCCACCGGAACGCCGGCCAATGGCCCGGTCAGTCTTCCGTCCTCAATCAGCTGCTGCACCTGCGCCGCTCTCTGCAATGCGCCTTCTCTGTCTATCGTCACGTAGCAGTGATATTCTTCTTCTGTCCGGTCAATCTGCTCCAGCACTGCCTCCATAGCTGCCGGTGCAGAGGTTTTTCCTTCTTTGATGGCCGCAGACAGCTCTACGGCCGAAAGTGATAATAATTCCATTTTTTCCTCCTCATGCATATTGCAGGGACACTAATCAAAGGTTCTGGGAACCACAAACATATTGTCTTTCTCCTCCGGGGCATTCTGCAGAATCTGCCTGCTCTCGTCCCCATTGGTCACCACGTCCTCCCGGAATACATTTTCCGCCGGGAACACATGGGACATGGGTTCCACATCCGCAGTATCCAGTTCACTCAGCTGATCAATATAGTCCAGCATATTTCCCATATCCTTCTTGGCCTGCTGCTTTTCTTCATCGGACAGTTCCAGCTTCGCCAGGATCCCCACATATTCTATGGTATCATCCGTGATCTGATTTGCCATAATTTCCTCCTTCTTCCTCCATACTCTTTCTGCCAATTTACCGGGCTAATCCCGTACTTTGATGTGAACCTCCCTCAGCTGCTGCTCCGTCACATCATTCGGGGCGCCGCACATCAAATCCTGGGCTGTGCCGCTCATGGGGAAGGCGATAACCTCACGGATATTTTCCTCACCGCGAAGCAGCATCAGCATACGGTCAATGCCGGGCGCCATGCCCGCATGGGGCGGTGCGCCGAACTGAAATGCCTGATACAGGGCGCCGAATTTGCTTTTCAGGGTCTCTTCGTCATATCCGGCAATGCCAAAAGCCTTGACCATGATCTCCATGTCATGGTTCCGCACAGCGCCGGAGGACAGCTCCACGCCGTTGCATACGATATCATACTGGTAAGCCAGAATGTCAAGAGGCTCTTTCTTCTCCAGCGCTTCCAAACCGCCCTGGGGCATGGAAAACGGGTTATGAGTGAAGCCCAGCTGCTTTGTCTCCTCGTCAATCTCATACATGGGGAAATCGTTCACATAGCAAAACCGGAAAGCATTTTTTTCCACCAGATCAAGCTTCTCCCCCAACTCATTGCGCAGCTTTCCAGCATAGAAATTCGCTTTGGCTTCCTTATCCGCAATGAAAAAAATGGTATCGCCCGCTGCCAGGCCTGCCAGCTGCGCCAGCTCCCCCTTTTTCTCCTGGGGAATGAATTTGTCGATAGGCCCCTTGTAGGATATATCCGCAGATGCATCTGCAATTACCTCCAGATAGCCCAAGCCTCCCATGCCCATACCTGTGGCAAAGGAAAGCAGCTTTTCGTGAAAGCCCTTGCTCATTTCGGCGTGCACCTTAATGGCCCGCACGGTTCTGCCAAGAAAGGGCTTAAAGCTGCAGCCCTGGAAAAATTCCGTCAAATCCATAATCCGCAGGGGATTGCGCAGATCCGGCTTATCGGTGCCAAACTCCAGCATTGCCTGCCGATAACTGATGATCGGATAAGGCGCCCGGGTAATTGCATAACCCTCCGGCGCAAACTTTTCAAAGGTCGCAGACAATACTTCTTCGCCTACCCGGAATACATCCTCCTGGGTGGCAAAGCTCATCTCAAAATCCAGCTGGTAAAACTCACCGGGAGATCTGTCCGCCCTGGCATCCTCATCCCGGAAACAAGGAGCAATCTGGAAATATTTGTCAAAGCCCGAAACCATCAGCAGCTGCTTATACTGCTGAGGCGCTTGGGGCAGGGCATAGAATTTTCCCTTGTATTTCCGGGAAGGCACGATATAGTCCCGGGCTCCCTCCGGTGAGGATGCGCACAGAATCGGCGTCTGAATC
>CALWLO010000269.1 GCA_944381545.1 uncultured Acetatifactor sp.
TGATGAAATGCGCCACGGGTGCGGCAGTGCTTTTGACTGTTTTGATTATGGCTGTTTATATGATTGTAAGGTCTACAAGGGAACTGAAGAAGCAAAACCATGGCAAAGCATAAAGTCTTTGCAGTAATCTGCAAGAATATCATATAAGGAGAGATGTAAAGTATGGATGACAGGAAAAACAGCGAGGTTTTTCATTTTACCTATTCTGCAAAGGAGCAGGAAGAATTGAAGGCAATCCGGCAGAAATATCTGCCGGCACAGGAAGATAAGATGCAGAAACTCCGCAAACTGGATGCACATGCGACTAACAAAGGGAGAACCATATCCCTGATTATGGGAGTGCTTGGCGTACTGATTATGGGAGGGGGGATGAGCCTTAGCCTGGTATGGCAGGGAAGCCTGTTCATTCCCGGTATCATCCTGGGCGTTTTTGGAATGGCTGTGGCAGGAATGGCATATCTGGTTTATCAGCGTATTTTGAGGAAAGAACGTGAAAAAATTGCTCCGGAAGTCCTGCGTCTGACAGAGGAACTGATGAAATAAGGTAACACAGGCGGAACTGTTACGAAATAAGTGAATAATTTTATATATAGTAAAAAAGAAAGCTGAAAATAACAAAAATTCCACATATTCTATAACCGCCCGTATACGGACTACATGTTGCATGATAATTCAGTACAATTCTTATAGGATAAAAGGTGCGGCAACAGGTGGAGAACGGCATGAAAGCGCAGGAAGCAATTGTTAAGAGAATCAATGGGCTTTGTAAAAAACACCTGATCTCAATTAATCGTCTTGCTACACTGTCCGGCATGAATCCTTCCACTCTGAAAAATATTGTATACGGACATACCCATAACACGGGTATTGAGACGGTGGCAAAAATTTGTTATGGTCTGGATATATCGGTAGCGGATTTTTTTGATGATGATGTATTCCGTGATGTAGATCAAGAGGTGGATTAGTTACAGACAGCAGAAAAAGGGAAATGCATATGAAGGTATTATTCATGACTGACGGCAGATTTTCAGCCGGTGAAAAAGGGAGACCTCCTCCTGTTTCACTTTGCTTACAGATGATAAAGGTAACTAATAATCAACTTTAATATAAGGAGGGGGTCGCTCATGAATCGAACGGCAGCCACAAATATTGCCTGTATAGGATATAGAGCCCAGGATATGTTGCTGGAGGTGCAGTTTCATCAGGATGGAAGACGATATTGTTATCAGGAGGTGCCAGAGGAGCTCTGGTATCGTATGAAACAGGCGGAGTCCTTGGATACATTTTTTAACACGTTTATTCTCAACCGCTATGAGGAACAAAGCTGGGGATCATAAAATAGGATTGAAAAAGGAACGCCAATCCCTTACAATGAAAGTAAAAATAGGGGAAAGGACAGGTAAGAAAATGTATATTGCGGCAGACAACAGATACGAAAAAATGATTTATCACCGCTGCGGCAGGAGCGGCTTGAAGCTTCCGGCAGTTTCTCTGGGCTTCTGGCAGAATTTTGGCAGCAGGGGTTGTTATGCGAATATGGAGAATATGGTGCATACCGCATTTGATCTGGGAATCACTCATTTTGATCTGGCGAACAATTACGGCAATCCCTATAACGGCAGTGCAGAGGAGAATTTCGGCAGGATTTTGGACGGTATGCGTCACTATCGGGATGAGATGTGCATCTCCACCAAGGCCGGATACGAGATGTGGGAAGGGCCCTATGGTGACAGGAACGGATCCCGCAAGTATCTTCTGGCCTCTCTGGATCAGAGTCTTAAGCGAATGAAGCTGGATTATGTGGATATTTTCTATCATCATGTTTTTGATCCGAATACGCCGCTGGAAGAGACGGCACTGGCACTGGATCATGCGGTGAAGCAGGGAAAGGCCCTGTATGTGGGGGTATCCAATTATAACCGCTCGCAGACGGAAGAGATCATGAAAATATTTCGGGAATTACATACTCCCTTTGTGGTAAATCAACCTTCCTATTCCATGCTTAACCGCTGGATTGAGGGAGACGGGCTGGATCGGTTTGCCGGGGAAGCGGGATTTGGACTTGCGGTATTTTCCCCGTTATATCAGGGATTACTGACGGATAAGTATTTGAAGGGCATACCGGAGGACTCCCGGATAGGGAAGGGGGAGACCTGGATTGGCAACGAGCTGGATGAGGAGATGCTTGCAAAACTGGTTCAGTTAAATACCATTGCGGCGCAAAGAGGGCAGAAGCTATCCCAGATGGCATTGTCATGGGTACTGCACAATAAAGCGGTTGCAACGGTGTTGATCGGAGCAAGCCGCCCGCAGCAGATTGCGGAAAACGCAGCCTGCATAGAGAAACTTGATTTTACTGCAGAAGAGATCTCAGAGATTGAGAGTATCTTAAAGAAATGATCGTAAAGACGAGGTAAGAACAGAGGAAAATATTTTTATGCAAAACAGTTTCTTTTTCGAAAATAATATGTTAAAATAGCTTTAGTTGGATTTGAGATCATTGGATCTGAGATCCAAAAAAATTTAGGAGGAAAGACAATGCAATACTTTACAAATCTTTTGAACAGTATCCTGGGGGGAATTGGTT
>CALWLO010000270.1 GCA_944381545.1 uncultured Acetatifactor sp.
GCGCTATTGTGGGCTCCGGACTCTCCTGAGTCTCCTGCCCGGCCGGGAGGCCGCCCGCCTGTCCTTCTCCGCCGCTGTAAGCGCCGTCCCCACTGCTCTGGGGCACTCCGTCTTCTTCACTGCCGATTACATTCAGGATCCCGCTCCTGCGATCCTCGCCATACAGCATATCCGCCAGCTTTTCTGTGGCGCCGGGGCTGCTGGCAATTCCTACAATCAGTGCACACAGCAGGACAATGCATATACATATTCCGTAAAAAATTCTTTTCATCAGTTTCAGAACCGCCACCTCCTGTCGCTTATACCAGAATCCGGCTTAATATTTCATCTTCCTCCAGCAGTCTCTTTGCCATCTGCCGGTACTGCTCCTCATGCAGATAGGTATGGCGGTGAGGCTTAATGGATGGCGCCATGTCAATCGCTCTGCTAAAATCCTCTTTCTTCATGCCCAGGGTGGCTGCATAATCCCAGAAGCCCGTATCCGTAAAGATCGTATTGACCCGCACATAGCGGTGATCCTGCACCCTGGCCATCAGATAGGTGGCAATCCCCACCTGAATGCCATGCAGCTGGGGCTGCTCCAGCAGCTTATCCAAAGCATGGGAGATCAGATGTTCACTTCCGCTGGTAGGCGCACTGCTGCCGGCAATCTCGTTGGCAATGCCGCTCATGGCCAGGGAATCCAGCAATTCCTTTAAAAACAGTTCCTCCTGAATACTCTGAAAGGGGGTTCTTACAAAACTGTTAACCGCTTTTTTGGCAATCATGACCGCAAAATCATTTACCTGGGAATAGCCCGCTGCCGCCTCAAACTGCCAGTCATACAGAGAGGTGATCTTGGATACCATATCCCCGATACCGGAATAAATAAAACGCTCCGGCGCCGTCCGGATCACCCCGGTGTCCACAATGATCCCATAAGCCAGCCTGGCAGGTACGCTTGTCCTCCTTCCCTCCACAATCAGGGAAGCGCTGGCACTGGAAAAACCGTCGCTGGAGCTGGAGGTGGGCACACTGATAAAGGGAAGGTTTCGCAAAAACGCCGCATATTTCCCTGCGTCAATCACCTTGCCGCCGCCAATACCGATGATCACCTGCACCTTGCCCGGCAGCGTAAATGCCATCTCTACAATATCGTCAATACAGACCGTATCAATCTCCCGGTATTCCAGCACCTCGATACCCGAAGCTTTCAGGGAGTCCATCACTTTCATGCCAAACAGCTCAATCAATCCGTTGCCGAAATAGATCACTGCATTTTTAAAATCCTCTTCCCGCAGATAGCTGCCGATATTCCCCAGGGTTCCCGCACCCACCTTCAGAATCGCCGGAATTGCAATACTTTTACCTGTTGCTGCCATAAGTCTCTCTCCTTAAAACAGGGATAACTGTTCAAAGCCCTCCGTCTTCCCTGACGCCTCCTCATGATTCATAATCCTGTTCACGATGCGGATCTCCAGACTTCTTCCGCACTGCCCGCAGTGACAGTATTCCTTATCCTGTCCCACAATATTCCTGCTGCCGCAGCCCGGACATACCGCCATGTCCTCTCGCAGGCAGCTGACCGTAATCTTCTCTGCCATTCTCTTCCTCCTTTGCCGCTTCCCGGATCATGCCTCTATATTATCTCCATTATATGCCTTGGCGTATCGATAGTCAACAACCCCGCTGCAATGGGCGGCGCATCAAATTTGCAGCGCTGCAGGAATCAAGCTTATGTATCATCTGTCCTTGGCATTGGGATAGATCCTTTCCAGCCTTTCATCATCAAATCTCGCATCCATAATGCGCTGCCAGCTATACTCCGCCGGGATATTTTCCCTCCTTTGGGTCTGTCTGACCAGCGCCAGGCTAGATACTGCCATATTGCAGCACATAAAGATAACCAAGATCCAGGAAACGCTCTTTCCCAGTCTTACCGGCACCTTTTCAATCCATGCAGAGATTCTCGGATAGAGTCCTTTTATCCAGACAACGGCTGCGATCCCCCAGAAAAAGCAATACAGCAAATTGATCCGTCCCCCAAGATTAAACCGGATATGGCTGTAATCCCAGAAAACCTTCCCGAAAAATATCTCTGTAAAAACACTGCAGATATACTCGTACGCACCTCCCAGCACCGTTCCTGTAAAAAAGATTACCCTGTCTGATTTATCCCTGTATTTATGTAAAATAACCGTCCCCATGACGATAGCCAATCCCCAGACTATGCTGAACGGCCCCCAGACCACACTGCTTCTGCTCATCCACGTCCCCGTAGTAATCCGGCAGAATATGGTTTCGATGAGATCTACGAGAAAGCAACCTATCACAAAAAGCCATACCAGCTTATGGAAGCTGCATCCATAGGCAAAAACGGTATCCTTTTTCTCCTCCGATTTTACTTCTTTTGCATTTGGATATGCCCTTTTGATTCTCTTCTCTATGCCCGCATAGATCTTTTGAGAAAATGCAGCTGTAAATCTGGTAAACCATCCGTCGATCTTCTTTAAGCGTCCTGACTCCTGGGTTTTCCCGTGAAGAACAGCCAGCGTTGCGATCATAATCAGCTTAC
>CALWLO010000271.1 GCA_944381545.1 uncultured Acetatifactor sp.
TTTCGCATATAGATTCCTTTCTGTTACCGGTTCCATAACCGCCTATCAGGGCAATTCTTACCATACATAATATTCGTTCTACATTTTAGCAAGATAAAGTATGGATGTCAACCCTAATCATCATTTTCACTGCACTTTGCCAGTGCCAGCGTTCCGGTGCGCGCCACCTCTGCGATGCTGACAGACTGCAGCATGGAAAGCAGAAATTTCGTCCTCTCCGGAGTATCGCAGATCTGAATCACCATAAAATGTTTGGACATATCCACGATCTCTGCTTTGAGGATATCGCAGATTTCCATAATCTCCCGGCGGTTCCCCTTGTTATGCCGGACCTTTACCAGCATCAGCTCCCGGCTGATGCTCTGGCTCTCATCAAAGGTCTTGACCTTGATCACGTCCAGCTTTTTATTCAGCTGCTTCTCAATCTGCTCAATAGTGCGTTCATCCCCGCTGCTGACAATGGTCATGCAGGAGATGTCCGGATCGTCAGTCTCTCCCACTGTCAGAGAATCAATATTAAAACACCTTCTGGAAAAAAGCCCGGCTACCTTGCACAGCACACCGGAACGGTTCTCCACCAGTACGGAATAAATTCTTCTTCTCATTATATACTCATGCCTTTCCCGCACCTGCGGCTTTTCTTGAAGCTGCAGGTACAAAACCTCGTTATTTCACCAGATCCATTGGATCAATCAGACATTCCAGCAGCATGGAGGTATCCTCTTTCAGCAGCTGATCCAGCACATCTTCCGCACGATCCATATTTTCCAGCAGCTGATACTGCATATCGTAGGCTGCGGCGATCTTATCCAGTCTGGGGCTGCCTGTCAGATCCACTACCGAATAGTTATCCTTGTAGGTATAATGCTGATATTCCCGTACCATTCCCAGATATCCGTTTTTCAGCACGATGATTTTTACCGGAATCTGGTACTGGCGCATGGTTGCCAGCTCCATCATGGACATCTGGAAAGAGCCGTCCCCGCATACGGCGATGACCTGGCGGCTTCTGTCCGCCAGCTTAGCACCCATAGCTGCCGGAATTGAATATCCCATGGTGCCCATGCCTCCGGAGGTAAGAAACCGCCCTTCCTTTACGATATGATAGTTGCAGGACCAGATCTGGTTCTGTCCCACATCTGCCACATAGACAGCGTCAGGATCCATCTTCTCGGACAGCCAGGTAATAAAAGCCGCCGGATCCACATAAGCGGGATTGGGATTACGCTTCGCTACCATGGTCTCTCTGTACTGCGTCAATGTCTGAAGCCATTCTTCATGCTCACAGGTAAACTCTTCTTTGGCAAAATCCTGGAAAATATGCTTTACATCACCAACCAGCGGTATGGTAGGCCCCGCATTTTTACCGATCTCTGCCGGATCCACATCTATATGTACCAGTACCTTTCCTCGGGTAATCAGATCCGGCTGGCTCACTGCCCGGTCTGCAACTCTGGCGCCGGCCATAATCAACAGATCGGATTCGTTCATGGCTCTGTTGGCATAAGCTTTGCCGTGATTGCCCACCATGCCAAAATACAGAGGGTGCTCCGTGGGCATAACGCTGATGCCCATCATGGTGGACACCACCGGGATCCGATATTTTTCCACAAATTCCCGAAGTTCCTCTCTTGCCTGGCTGAGCAGGACGCCTCCTCCTACGCAGATGATCGGGCGCTTTGCCTTTTCCAGCTCCTTGATTACCTTCTTGATCTGCACCGCATGTCCCTTGACAGTGGGCTTATAGGTGCGCATATTGACCTCCTGGGGATACTGGAATTTATTGATCGCAGCATTCTGAATATCAATGGGAATGTCGATCAGCACCGGGCCCTTCCGCCCAGTATTCGCAATATGAAAGGCTTCCTTAAATATACGGGGAATATCGTTGACATTTTTTACCAGGTAACTGTATTTTACAAAAGACTCTACAGCGCCGGTGATATCCGCTTCCTGGAAAGAATCGCTGCCCAGCAGTGCCGTCTGTACCTGGCCGGTAATGCACACCAGAGGAATACTGTCCGCAAAAGCGGTGGCTATACCGGTAATCACATTGGTGGCGCCGGGGCCGCTGGTAACGGCGCACACACCGGGTCTTCCTGTGATCCGGGCCATACCGCTGGCTGCATGGGCGGCATTCTGCTCCGTGCGGATCAGAATCGTCCGAATCTCGGATTGTAAGATACTATTATAAAAGGGGCATATGGCTACGCCCGGGTAACCAAATACATATTTTACGCCCTCTTCTTCCAAACATTTGATCATGGCATCTGCACCTATCATGAAAAACCTCCTGATCTGTCTTTCCGCCGGCACCGACTGTCCGTGCTGGCCCTGTTATCGGCCGACAAGTCCTGTCCCGTCGGCACTTTCGCCTATTTTAACACAGCGCAGAACGAGATTCAAGTCAAAGATATAACCTCTTTGCGTTCCCTAAAATAAATGAAAATAAAAGCAAGCGTAACTATTCAGAACCCCCTATTCGAAGATAAAGTCAGGGCATCCTGAAAAAGCTTTCCTTATTGCGTTATATGCGT
>CALWLO010000272.1 GCA_944381545.1 uncultured Acetatifactor sp.
GTTCTGTGTCCGCATTTACTGCATTTTTTAACATAGAAAGGTCAGAGATCAGGTTACGTGCCCCCAGATAATCCATGACCTCATTTATCCGTATTGCTTCCCCGCCATCCTGAGGCGGTGTACATTTGATTCCAAATCCTGACCGGATATTTACCAATTGAAAATAACCGTTTTTCGCCATTCTATTCAAACCCCCGTCAATCTCTGTCAAAAAAAGCCCCCTGTCATCTCCTCTACAGATCTCCCAGAATCCCCATATAATTCCCCATTTTCACTTTCATTTTCTGAAGCGCCCTGGTATGCAGCTGGGATACCCGGGATTCCGAGACCTCCAGCACATTACTGATCTCTTTGAGTGTCAAATCTTCATAATAATATAGCGTAATTACTTTATTCTCTTTTTCTGTCAATAATTCCAGCGCTTCCCCCAATACCTTTGTCAGCTCCTGTTTCTCCACATTCTCCTCCGGACTGACGAACCGGGCCGATGTATGCTGGCCGCTGTCCTGTGATACATCACTGCCCTGTTCAATATATTCATTCAAGGAAACCAGTCCCGTAATCTTCATCTGGGACTGCCAATCCGCAAATTCTTCCTCGGTAATGCCCAGCTTCTGCGCTATTTCTTCATCGGAAGCGCTTTTGCCTGTCTCCGCTTCAATCTGTCGGATCACACTGTCGATCTGCTTCTGCTTCTGTCTTATGGTTCTGGGAATCCAGTCCATCTTACGGATCTGGTCTAAAATCGCTCCCCGGATCCGCAGACTGGCATAAGTCTCGAACTTTACTTCCTTCATCGCATCAAACTTATCTATCGCATCGATCAGGCCAAAGATACCATAACTGACCAGATCATCATATTCCACATTATAGCCCAGATACATACTGAGTCTCCCGGCCACAGTCTTCACTAACGGTGCATATTCCAGAATAATTTTCCCTCTAAGCTCTGCCGACCCGGTTTTCATATATTCATCCCAGAGTTTTTTTCTGCCCGCTTCGTCCATGATATCCACCTTTCTGCAATATCCGGTTTACTCCTGCGTCTTGCATCTTATGCACGGGGAGCTTCCTCACTGCCCGCAGCAGTACTGTCCCTCTCCGGACTCTCCCCTTCTGCCGCCAGACGCTTCTCATTTTCCCTGTCAAAATAATTCAGGATGCTGCATAATGCCTGCCCCAACCCATAGAAAAGCAGGAGGGAACCCAAGAGTGCGGTCATCCTGTATATCAGACTATTATCCCGGATCATGGTAAACAGGCAGCTGATTGCGCCTGCCAACAACATCATCACCACCGGTATTAACTTTCTTTTCATGTCATGCAGCCTCTTTCCCTATGTTAATCCCATATATACCGGGAGACCGGAACGCCCGCCTCCATCCTGCCCGCAATACTTCTAACCCTCAAACTATATGACGGAATCCTCCCTGCCTACTGCCCGGATATGAAACTCCCCCGTCTCCGGAAAAAAAGTAACAGTCCGTCCGTAATTTGCGCCGGTATCCGCTGCCAGTACAGGTATATTCAGTTCTTTCAGCTTCTCCCGCGACGCTGCCACATTACGTTCACCAATCTGCATCATGTCACTTTTGCTCTGAAACTGAAACATGGTTGCTCCACCAGCCAGCTTCGCTACCATCCTGCTTCTGACTGCACCCATTTTCTCCATCTGTGCAACCAGCTCTGCGATACCGGTATCTGCAAATTTCGCAATATTCTGATTGCCGCTACGGAGCGCCTTGCTGTCCGGCAGCATAATATGCGCCAGGCCGCCGATCTTGGTTTGTGGATCCCGCAGCGCTATACCCACGCAGGATCCCAACCCCAAAGTAGTTAATCCGTCCGGGCTTTTGCAGGCCTTCAGATCTGCCATACCCACTTTAATTATTTCACCCATCGGTATATTTTCGCCTCCTAGTCACAGCCTACATAATACCCAGCGCCGACAGGATCTTCTGATAGGATTCCAGATCCGGTATCAACACAAAATAGCCGTCAATCTCCACTTCGTCAAAAAAGCGGGACTGGATCAGCAAAATCTTATCTCCCAATATACCAAACTCAATCGCCGGAACACTGAGGATAGCTCCCGCCATATCCACAGTCAGACTGGGAGGAGTGGGATAAATGCGCAGATTTGTCAAGGTAGCCAGGGAATTCAGATATGCCCCCGTAATGATATTGCTTACTTCCTGCATGGCTGAGGTCTCCATCTCATCCAGCCCCGGCTGTCCGGATTCATATCCCATCATGATCTTTTTTACCAGCCCCTTGGCTGCACCTAACTCCACCAGGAACATAATACTGCCGGTGATATCCCCTTCTACGCCCAAGAGCACACCCACCATCAGCTGTTCCTCGCCGCCCACAATGGCACCCACTTCAGAAAACTCCAGCAGACGTACCTGAGGAACCTGCATATCCACCTTGCTCTGAAGCATTTGGGATAGTGCAGTCATGGCATTACCGGCGCCGATATTGCCGATCTCCTTCAGCACATCCATATAGTTATCTGTCATTTGTT
>CALWLO010000273.1 GCA_944381545.1 uncultured Acetatifactor sp.
GGCGCTGATCGGCGGACTATATGCTTATTTTGTCATAGAGGCGGTGATCCCTGACCAGAAGGTACTGTGGATCATAGTCTTTATCAGTGCGGTAGGGGCGCTCATGTCCATGGTAGGGGATCTGGCGGCTTCTGCCATCAAGCGGAATTATGAGATCAAGGATTATGGCAGGATACTTCCGGGACATGGGGGGATTATGGATCGGTTTGACAGCATGATCGTGACGGCCCCTATGATTTATTTTCTTTCCGTACTGCTGATCCATGCAGTCAGGTGAATACGAGAAAGAAAAAGGCAGAGTCAATAGGGCAAGCAGGACTTGCACTATGTGGGGGTATAATTATGAAGAGAATAGCAATACTGGGTTCTACCGGTTCCATTGGTACCCAGACTTTGGATATTGTGAGAAGCCATACACAGGAGCTGGAGGTAGTGGCTCTGGCGGCGGGCAGTAATACCGCATTGATGGAGGCCCAGATTCGGGAGTTCCATCCTCAGGTGGCAGTCATGTGGTCCGGTGAGGCGGCAGCGGAGCTGCGGGTTCGTGTGGCGGACTGTCCGGTGAAAGTGCTGGAGGGAATGGAAGGACTTTTGGAGATTGCGGTTTTGCCCCAGGCGGAGGTATTAGTGACGGCAATAGTGGGAATGATTGGTATCAGGCCTACCATTGCTGCAATCAAGGCGGGAAAGGATATTGCACTGGCTAATAAGGAGACTTTGGTGTGTGCGGGACATATCATTATCCCCCTGGCCAATGAGTGCGGCGTCTCTATTTTGCCGGTGGACAGCGAGCACAGCGCAATTTTCCAGTCTTTGAACGGAGAGCCGGCGGGGAGGATCAGCAGGATCCTGCTGACTGCTTCCGGAGGCCCTTTCCGCGGCAGAACCAGGGAGCAGCTTTCCGGCGTGCAGGTGGAAGATGCGCTGAAGCATCCCAACTGGGCCATGGGGCGGAAGATTACCGTTGATTCCTCCACAATGGTCAACAAGGGGCTGGAGGTTATGGAGGCAAAATGGCTGTTCGGCGTAAAGCCGGAGCAGATTCAGGTGGTGGTACACCCCCAGAGCATCATTCACTCCATGGTGGAATTCATTGACGGCGCAGTGATTGCCCAGCTGGGCGTGCCGGATATGAAGCTGCCGATCCAGTATGCGCTGTTCTACCCTGACAGAAGGGCAATGGGGGATAACCGGGTAGATTTCTTCAAGCTGGGCAGCGTGACCTTTGAGGAGCCGGATATGGAGACTTTCTATGGTCTGAAGCTGGCTTATCAGGCGCTGGAGCAAGGAGGAAGTCTGCCTACCGTGTATAATGCGGCTAATGAAAGGGCAGTGGCCCTTTTCCTGGAACGGAAGATCGGTTATCTGCAGATTCCCGAACTGATACAGCGATGTATGGAGGAGCACGACCCGGTAGAGAATCCTAATGTAGAAGAAATACTGGCAGCGGAACAGAGCGTATACGATTATATAAAGGAATTGATGTAATATGATGACATTTATTTTGTTTATTCTGATATTCGGTGTGGTGGTAATTTCCCATGAGTTCGGGCATTTTCTGATTGCCAAGGCAAACGGCATTCATGTGGTGGAATTTGCCGTGGGAATGGGGCCTACTGTTTTTTCGTGGAAGAAAAGGGAGACCAAATACTCTATTAAGCTGCTGCCCCTTGGCGGGGCCTGTATGTTTGAGGGGGAGGACGGCCTGAATACCCGGGAGGGAGAGAATACAGAAGGGTCTTTTCTGCAGGCAAACGTGTGGGCAAGGATATCCACAGTGCTGGCAGGCCCCATATTCAATTTTATCCTGGGGGCTGTCATTGCCGTAATCCTGGCGAGTGTGATGGTATTTTATGATCCGGTGATCTCCGGTGTGACGCAGGGAGGGCCGGCCCAGCAAGCCGGACTCCAGGAGGGGGATGTGATCACAGCCCTGAATGGAGACCGGGTGTATCTGCTGGAGGAAGTCCTTTTGTTTAACCGGGTCAATAATGGTAAGGAATTTACGCTGGAATACGAGAGGGACGGACAGCGTGATACCGTAACCATAACGCCTCAGCTCAATGAGTCGACAGGCGGCTATGTCATGGGGATCTATGTGGGAGAGGCGCTGAAAGCAGAGGGCCTGGATGTACTGAAATATGCCTGGTATGAGGTGCGTTACTGTGTACGTTCCACCTGGCAGAGCCTGGGCCTGCTGCTGAGAGGACAGGTACAAAGCGATGAAGTGGCAGGCCCGGTGGGAATAGCCGTCAATGTGGTGGGAAAGACCTATACACAGACAAAGCAGTATGGCTGGGAGACCGTGGCGCTGAATATGGGGTATATTACCCTGCTGCTGACGATTAATCTGGGCATATTAAATCTCCTGCCTGTTCCGGCACTGGATGGCGGCCGACTGGTATTTCTGCTGGTAGAGGTCATCCGGGGCAAGCCGGTTCCCCCGGAAAAGGAAGGCATGGTACATTTTATAGATCGGAAGAGCGTCGTGTAGGGAAAGAGTGTAGA
>CALWLO010000274.1 GCA_944381545.1 uncultured Acetatifactor sp.
GATGGCTGAGACAAAGATCGGAAGAATGGTGCTGGGTTCCTACCAGACCAACTGCTATTTTATTTATCAGGAAGAGGAAAAGCGTGCGATAGTGGTAGACCCGGCTGATCAGGGTAATAGAATCCATTCTGCTCTGGAGCAGAATGGGTTTACCGTGGAGGCGATTCTGCTGACCCATGGACATTTCGATCATATCTGGGGGACAAAGGAGCTGCGGGAGGCCGCAGGTGTCAAGCTCTATGCATTGGATGCGGAGAAGGCGCTCTGCGAGGATTCCCACAATAATGTTTCCGATATGACAGGCAGGCCCTATACGGTGGTGCCGGATGTATATCTGCAGGATGGCGAGGAGCTAACCCTGGCAGGGATGCATTTTCAAGTGATCGCCACACCGGGACATACCATCGGCAGCTGCTGTTATTATTTCCCGGAGGCCGGTTTCCTGATCAGCGGAGATACTCTGTTTGCCCAGTCCGTGGGCAGAACGGATTTTCCTACCGGCAGCATGAGCAGTATCGTGCGTTCTATTAAGGATAAGCTTTATATTCTGCCGGGAGAGACGAAGGTGTATCCGGGACATGGGGAAAGCACTACCATTGCACATGAGATGCAGTATAATCCTTTTACGGCATAGGATGAAGAAGAAGGGCAATATCGCAAGCGGGGCTTGCGATATGCATGGGGATGAAAATGCTGGCAGTCAGGCTGAACAAGGAAAATTATGAATATGATATCCAGGCGTTGCTAAGATCCTTTTATCCGGAGGAGACGTTGCGGGTCATTACGCCTGCGAGCCGGGATCAGGAGATCCATGAGGGAGAAGAGGAATGGAGGATCCTGGTGGAGGAACCCGAAGTCAGGCTGCTGATGGCCGGAAGGGAGATCCTATGGCGGCATGAGGAAGCGGAAGGGGCCTTCAAGGACTGCTTTAAACGCTTTTTCTACCGGAATCTGGCAGAGCTTACCGGCAGAGAGCTGCCTTGGGGCAACCTGACCGGGATTCGTCCCACCAAGCTGGCTTATGCCATGCTGGAGGAGGGCAAATCGGATCAGGAGATTACGGATGAGCTTCAGCGCACCCATTATGTGAGCCGGGAAAAATGTGAATTGAGTATAGACATTGCCCGCAGGGAGAGACGGCTTCTGTCGGGAATCCATTATCGGGGCGGCTACAGCCTGTATATCGGGATTCCGTTCTGCCCCAGCACCTGTCTGTATTGTTCCTTTACCTCCTATCCCATAGCGGCACATACAAAGCGGGTGGATCAGTATATCGACTGTGTGATCCGGGAGATGGAGTATGTGGCAGAGCGTTATGCGGGAAAGATCCTGGATACGGTCTATATCGGCGGCGGGACGCCCACCACGCTGGAGCCGGAGCAGCTGGATCGGCTGATCGGCAAATTGAGGGCGCTGTTTGACTTTAGCACTGTGCAGGAATTTACTGTAGAAGCGGGCCGGGCAGACAGCATCACCCGGGAAAAGCTGGAGGTGCTCCGGCGTCATGGTGTCGGCCGGATCTCCGTCAATCCTCAGACCATGAAGCAGGAGACCCTGGATATCATCGGGCGAAGGGCATCTGTGGAGCAGGTGCTGGAGGCGTATAAAGCCGCCAGGGAAGCTGGCTTTGACAATATCAATATGGATCTGATCCTGGGACTGCCGAGAGAGACCCGAGAGGATGTACAGCATACGATGGAGGAAGTCATACGCCTGTCCCCGGACAGCCTGACGGTTCATTCTCTGGCCATTAAGCGGGCTTCCCGGCTGAGCAAGTGGATCATGGAGCATGGGATGGAGACGCTGCGCAACACGGATGAGACCATGGAGATAGCAGCTGCCGGAGCAAGGGCCCTGGATATGCATCCCTATTATCTTTATCGCCAGAAAAATATGTCCGGGAATTTTGAAAATGTGGGCTATGCCCGGGAAGGGAAATACGGACTGTACAATATTCTGATCATGGAGGAGAAACAGACCATCGTGGCCCTGGGAGCCGGGAGCATCACCAAGCTGGTGTTGCCGGACGGACGGATAGAGAGAAGCGAAAACATCAAGGATGTACTGCTGTATATGGAGAAGACAGAGGAGATGCTGAAGCGAAAAGAAGAGCTGTTTTCTCTGGAAAAGTGTTGACATACAGGTACAAAGCTTTTAAGATTATAGGAAGCGGCGAGGGCGGATCAACAGGATTGGACCGGCAGAGCAGAGCGGATCACAGGAGGATAATATGGCGTTAAATAAAAAGCCGGTGAACGGCATGAAGGATATTTTACCGGAGGAGATGCAGATTCGGGACTATGTGCAGGGCGTGATTAAGGACACCTACCGCAGATTCGGGTTTACGGCCATCGAGACACCCTGCATGGAGAGCATATCCAACCTGACCAGCAAGCAGGGCGGTGATAATGAAAAGCTGATATTCAAGGTATTAAAAAGAGGAGAAAAGCTGAATGTGGCGGAGGCAACCACGGAGGATGAGGTGGTGGACTTCGGTATGCGTT
>CALWLO010000275.1 GCA_944381545.1 uncultured Acetatifactor sp.
TTGTTCAGCTCACTGATGGTGGAGGGAGACACCTTGCTGCCCCACAGAGCTTCTGTAATGTCCTCCACACGCCGGACGGATACACCTGCCAGGTACATCTCAATGAGCGCCTCTTCCACGCTGCTCTCCCGGCGGCGGTACCGCTCAATGATGGCCGTTTCGAAAGGGATGCCTTTGAGGCGGGGCATATGGAGCGTGACGTCTCCGGAGGTGGTGGTAAGGTTCCGGTCATAGTGACCGCTGCGGTAACCCCGCCGGGCCTCGTTGCGCTCGTAGCGGGCAGCCTGGGTCAACATCGAAGCCTCCTGCTCCAGCAGCTCATTCAGCGTTTCTTCCACGCTGCCCCGGACCAATTCTTTCAACTGCCCCTTGATTACTTCCTCATTTAGCTGTACAATCTTCTCGGACATAGTTTGCTTTCTCCTTTCAGAATGGTGTGTCACGACTTCATTCTACCTGAGTCTGCAAACTATGTCTATTTTTATCCCTTTTTCTTTTTGCGCAACTTATTCTACCTTATCCCTCTGTCTTTTATGTGTATCCATCATTGCCATAAACAATGATTAAAGTATAATGAATGGCATGCCATCCTGTAGAACAGGATGCATGCCATGTTGAATTTATCTTTCGGGATTATTTATACTTTTCTTATGCAAGCCATATACTGCGGGGGTTTTATTTACGCCCATCCCGTTAAAAATGATATTTTGTATAAGAGCTGCTGCAGGGCTGTCCACATGCTACTTCAAAAGTTAATTCAGTGAGATTGGATATCATTGAAGCAACGGTTCTATAATTCTTATTCTTTTCACATTGATGCATGCAGATAGAAGATACATCATCTGGACCTTTGTCATGATCACGCAAAAAAGATTTTATCATGTCTGAATTAATATGTCCATGATTAGATTCCATAAGTGCTTTTAACCTAGAATATCTCCACAGGCTATCCGTGTAACTGATGGCAGCATCCGGCATCCTGCTGCAATCGTATTGTAGCATGTCATCGCTTAGAAAATGGTTGGAATGGACAAACATTTCCTCTCCCGTAGATATAGTTGCTATTGCCATAGGAGTCACTTCCAGGTCGACAAAGTTTCCTCCAGCATCTGCTATCAAAAAATTCCTTGATGATGATCGCTCAGCTATCGTTTTTATTAATGCTGCTGCTTCTGCAGCTGTACTGCACTCAAGTCCCAAGCGTGATATCAGATAGCGTGGGAATCCCTTCTGCCAACCCATGCATGATAAAAAGTTGCAGTTTATCCCTAATCCCAAGTTATTTAAGCCAGTATTGCTTATTTGTCCAGCCGGTAAAACCATCATCACTGCAGGTTTACCTTCTGCCCTAATTTCTACAATGTTTGATATTTTTTCAAACGGTCCATTTAAATCCAGATTCTGTCCTATATATATTTGACCTTTATCTGTATAAGAGCCGCCCACTACATAAGACGTACACTCCGGTCCGCCATACGTATTGGTATATATTACTTCCTGCCTTACCTGCAGAAGAATTGCTTCAGCATATGAGATTCCTGAAGCGCACGAAATTCCTTTGATTTCCTCGCAGAACCCTGGTGCATATTTTTTTATATATGGCTCAAAGCCCAATGCAGACTGTAAGACTGCCTCTCTCCCAAGACCCGTGTGTTTACATGCCAAATCAAGGATAATATCCAAGTGAAAATGTATCTCTTTTCTAAGCTGCTCGCCGTATTGAAGTCCTATCTGTGAGTGTGTACCATAAAAAATATATTTATTAAATGTCTGTACTGTATCCATTTATTTTCCTCCATAAACTTTCCTGCAGAAAACATTTAACTATTTTGTTTCCAGATAGCGTCATCACGTTTTTTCAAAGAACTTTTCACTAATCAGCTAATTAGACCAGTAATACATCAAACATTTTGATATAGTATTCACGGGAAAAGGCAGACGGCATGGAAGATTTCCATGTCGTCTGTCTCTTTTCATCTCCGGCGGGTGGGAAGCCCGTCCGGGATGAATATCATTGTCAATTGTTGCGGTAATAGTTGATGAGGCAGCCGTCGGCAATGATCTGCCTCTCGGCATCGGTCAGAGCACCGATGGAGACATGGAAGGGCTTGACGCTGCCGTCATCCTTCACAACATAAGCCGTGATATCGTCCACCTTCTCCAGCACTGCCTTGCGCAGACCGGGCACAAAAATGTAGTCGTTGATGTCAAATACCTGGGGGTCCTTTACCAGGAAGGGAGTGATTCCCCAGTTGATGCAGTTGGAGCGGTAGCGTTTGGTGGCATACTGCACGGCAAAGTTGGCGGAACCGCCCATCACGCGCTGGCAGGATGCGGCCTGTTCCCTGGCGGAACCGTCGCCGGGCATGTTGGCAAATATGGCGGAGCCGATATCGGTGGCTTCGGGCTTGGTCTTTATGTTGGCTTTCTCCAGCTTATCGTAAACGGCCTTGATTTCGTCGCTGAGGCCCTTGCCGGCTCTGCGGTCTCTGTCCGCCTGAC